>NZ_BBTF01000019.1:0-74044 GCF_000876115.1 Acinetobacter sp. NBRC 110496 | reverse complement strand
TTTTCTAATTAAGATTTTTTATATAAAACAGAAATATTGATTTTCTATGTCAACAAAACGTTATGTAGCAAGAGAATTGCTTGAGCAGCACACAAAGCAAAAGAAGCAAGAAAAATTAGAACAAAGACGTTTGGCGCACGAACAACGAGCTAAAGAAAAAAGACAGGCGAAAATACATATTAGCCTTTTGATTATTGTATTCATTTTACCGTTATTTTTATTTCCAGCATATCCTCGCAATCAGTGGCAGTATGAGATTTATCGTTATATCACAGAGCAGATGTTGATTACGGTAGGGACTAAAGGACCACTACCATTTTTTACTATTCTTTCAAGTATTTATTATACGATTATAACATCTATCTTCGGCGGTTATTTGTGCGTCTTATTCATTAAGAGAGTGGGTGTGGGCAAGGTGTTTCAGGAAAAAATTTATAGTAAATTTTTTCAGGCTGAGTTTAAAGCATCTAAGAAATATCCATGGTTGGAGAAACCATTAATTAAAAAAATGATAGTTTCAGGGATGTTTCTCTTATTCCTCTTAATCGGTATCCTACATTTTATCCATGATGAAATTTCCTTTCAGGATGGTAGCCGTAGAGGGGCACTCATCCAGCTAAGTTATAATTATCGGATTGGTGTACTTTTTTGGGAAGCATGCATTAGCACTATTACGATATTTCCATTTTTCTATTTCGGTTTTTTATTCATTTATCTTGTTAACTATTTTTTCAGAGGCTTAGGCACTGGAAAAATCATGATTCCCCAAAAAGTGGCAGCTAAAAGAACCAAGAATAGATCACGGAAAAGATCAGAAACGAGAAAAATAAATCGATAATTGTCTAATAGCAGACAGAGACAATCTGCCTCTGTCTACAATGAATTAACGATTAGATAGGATTCAAAAATTACTTCAACTCTATCTAAATAATTAGTATTTCCCTTTAAAATTTGCACTAATTCTTTGTTTTAAATATTCCTTCGCTGTAATTGCTGGATATTTCTGTTGGGGGCTTTTAATCAGTACATCTTCATTGGCTTGGCAGAAGAAGGCCAGACTATAACGCGCTCCTTGATACTCATCTGCTTCTGGATTTTTGACTCGATGGAAATTAGAAGGTAACTGATCATCACTCCAACGCATCAACATATCGCCAATATTACAGGTGATCACATCATCCCGTGGTTCGATACTGGTCCATTGTTGCTGTTCCATATCTTTACCTGGACAGACTTGCAGACCACCTTGACCATTACGTTGGAACAATAAGGTTAAACAATCAAAATCGGTATGTGCGCCTGCACGCCATAGACCCAATTGATCTTTTAAAGCTGGATCAATGGCATAGTAATGCAGCATTCTTAAAGTACTTTGATAACTGTCTTGTTCAGGATCATGGGCAAGGCTAAAGAAGTTATCGGCAAAACCCAGTTTATAAGCAAAACAGGAGAGTATTTTCATACCAACGTGCCAACAGGCCTGTTCAAATTCAAGCATGGTATTTTTAAAATCAGGTAGCTCTTGCTCGGTTGGATAAAGCCCAGCCATACGTGGACGAGTGATTTGGTAGGATTCTTTCTGGTCTGGGGTACTGGTTGATGGACGAACTTGAGCTTTGCTTTCCCAACCTGCATTTCGATGGAGTGGGTAGCGTGCTTTGACCGGTTCAGGCAGAGCAAAAAACTGTTGTGTCATGTCAAATGCAGTTTGAATCTGCTCAAGTGGAATACCGTGATGCGAGACCTGAAAGAAACCAATATCAGTGGCAGCCGCCCAGAGTTGCTCCGCAATTTCATATTTGCGTTGTTCGAAGTCAGATAAATCAATTACTCGAACTTCTCGTTCAAAAGTTTCTTGACCCAAAGCTCCCATACGCGCTTCTTTTTGCAGTTCTTCTAAGCTGTAGTCATGTTCAGCGATTGGAGTCATATTGGCGCTATTCATATTTTCAACCTCATCTTTTGGATAAACCGTGACCCAATCAAATAGATTGAAAGAGATGGGGTCACATTCAAAAAAGAGCCGCACTTTTTCCATAAGAGAAAGCTTTTATAAAAAAGTGAGCTGATTTCTGAGCAATGACCCGCATAACAGTCGATGTAACTGACTATGCTGAACGCTTCTACTCTGACGGAAAGAAAGAAGCACTTTTTGTGCCAGTTTATAAAGTGAAACAGGTCAATATGACGAGAAACGCTGCAATTTCTTGTGAAAATATTGAAATTTGAAACATTACACACTCATTTATATGAGGATAGAATGACGCCTAATGATTTAATTTGTGATTTACTTTTGACTTGAATCTAATAAAGCCTAGCTTATGTTTACTAAAGTGGTAGAAAAAGTAATGCATTAAACAAAAAGTCTGAACAATTACCTTTTCGAAAATTTAGGAGTTCTAAAATGGAAAAATCGCTGCTTAAAAAAGTATTTTTATTTAAATCCCCCAGCCAATATTGATTTGATAAATGAGGTTAAGAGTAAAATATTCATAAAACTTCCTAAAGCATATGAAGATTTTCTTTTGATTTGTAATGGTCTTTATTCACAAGGGAACCTTACCCTTCATGAAGTCCAAGATCTGCCTGAAAGAAATAATGATTATGAGGTCGAGAAGTATCTGCCTGACTATTTTATGATTGGTGATGATAATGGCGGTCAAGCAGTTTTGATCAATGAAGCCGGCGAGATTTTCGAAGTTGGAATGGGTGTTATGGATATTGCATTTGTAGAGCAATCGGCGAACTCATTAGAAGACTTATTGATAAATTACAAAGGAAAAACATTAAATGAGCGATAAAAATTTTCATGTGAGAATAGCACTTGTAAGGTGCGTTGAGTAGGTGGTAACGCACCATTAAACTGCACTTAAAAGCAAAGACACAATGCAGTTGATTCACCTGAAAACAACTAATAATAAATCCAAGCTAGAGAATTGCTATAAAAAACAAGATCAAATCAATCTTGGCATAGAGCTTGCTAAATCATAATTGAGTATAAGCGGTCAGTATGTTGCAAACATACGGGACATTGCTCTACAGCGTTTGCTGTTCCTCTTTTGGGGACAAAGCCAATTGATTTGGCTTTGAGAGAAATGTGTAGCTTATACACTGATTGACCCCCTAAAAAGAATAGCAAGATGAATCCATACAGATTTAGGGGGCTTAATATGAATATTCAGCACTATGTGGGCAAAGGGCGACGTACTGTTATCGCGGGCGCGTTATTGGGGCTAGGTACAGTGCTCAGCTCAACCAGTTTTGCAGCCGATAAATTGGTTTTACAAACCACGTGGTTTGCACAAGCCGAGCAAGGTGGTTATTACCAAGCACTGGCACAAGGAATTTATAAAAAATACGGGCTTGATGTCGATATTAAAATCGGTGGGCCACAGGTCAATAACATGACCTTATTACTTTCAAAACGTGCCGATATTATTATTAATTATGACCTACAGGTCTTAAAAGGCATCGAAAGTAACTTTCCTATCAAAGCCGTTGCAGCACCATTCCAGTTTGATCCCCAAGGTGTGTTAACTCACAGCGATGTAAAGTCTTTGGCCGATCTGAAAGGAAAAACGATTTTGGTCTCAACCAGTGGACAAGCAAGCTGGTGGCCGTGGTTAAAAGGCAAATACAAATTAGATGCCGCACAGGCACGCCCTTATACCTTCAATATGCAGCCATTCCTAGCAGGTAAAAATGTAGTCCAGCAAGCCTATGCCACCTCAGAAGTGTTTCAGGCGAAAAAAGCAGAACCTTCGAGTAATTTCTTTTTATTTGCTGATGCAGGTTATCCAGCTTATGGCGGTATTTTAGTGACCCGCAATGATGTCATTCAAAATAAACCTGATGTGCTGCGCCGTTTTGTCCAAGCATCGATGGAAGGATGGAAAAACTATTTAGCTGATCCACGTTTGGGCAATAGCATCATTAAAAAAGAAAACCCGAATATGAATGATGAACTACTGACTTTTGCAGTCGGGCAAATGCGCAAATTAAAACTGATTGATGGTGGCGATGCCAAGACCCAAGGCATTGGTGTCATGACAGACGCACGTTGGAAAGCAACGCGAGATTTTATGGTAAATGCAGGTTTACTCAAAGCTCAAACCAATTGGAAAACCGCTTATACCACGCAGTTTGTTAAAGCTGCCAAATAACCTGAGATACTTCCCTTAGAAGGAAGTCATGGTGAAAGGGTTAACAAAATAGGGCACTCGCACGAAGGGGAAACCACATGAATTCTGCTTTACCAATTGATACACCAATACATGAATCTTCAACCTTTATCACGCCGATGATTATGGCCAGAGGAGTTGAAAAAACCTATCCAAATGGGACCAATGCCTTACAGCGACTCGATTTAAACATTGCCCGTGGTGAAATTGTTTCATTACTAGGGCCATCAGGCTGCGGTAAAAGTACCTTGCTCAAAATGTTTGCCGATCTGGAACAACCTTCTGCAGGTTTGGTGCGCTGGAATGGTAAGGCTGAAATACAATCTCAATGCAAAATGGCCATGGTATTTCAAGAAGCAACGCTAATGCCCTGGGCCAATATCGAAGACAATGTACGTTTACCTTTGGATTTACAGCATATTGCCAAATCAACCAGTACGCCCAAAGTCCAAGCTGCTTTAAAAGCCGTTGGTTTGGAAAAGTTTAGCAAAGCTTATCCGCGTGAACTTTCGGGTGGCATGCAAATGCGTGCTTCCTTGGCCAGAGCTTTGGTGACTGAACCTGATTTATTACTGATGGATGAACCTTTTGGGGCATTGGATGAATTTACCCGTCATAAACTCGACAGTGATATCCGTCAATTATGGTCAGAACGAGATTTAACGGTGGTGTTTGTCACGCATAGTATTTATGAAGCGGTGTATCTGTCTTCACGAGTTATTGTGATGGGGGCACGACCAGGGCGCGTAGTGGCAGATCTGAAGATTAAAGGGCCTTATCAACGTGATGAGTCTTTCCGAAGCTCAGACATTTTTATTCAACAATGTTCGCATCTATCACAATTATTGGCTGAGGCAAGCGGAGGACATGCTCATGATTAAACCATTGCTACAACATCCAACCGTACAACGTATTGCTGCTCCACTTGGGCTTGGTCTGATTTTTCTCATGTTTTGGCAACTGAGTTTTCAACAACTGGAAGTGCCTGTTTATGTCGTGCCTAAACCCAGTGATATTGTCATGGCAATGATCAATCAGTCCAATGTGCTATTTGGTAGTTTATGGGTAACTTTAAAAATCACTTTATTGGCTTTTACTTGCGCCGTGATCATTGGAACATTAGTGGCCTTTGTGTTTGTACAAAGCCGTGTGCTCGAAGCCTGTTTTATGCCGTATGCCATTTTATTTCAGGTCACACCGATTGTTGCAATCGCACCTCTGGTCATCATCTGGATTCAAAATACCACTTTGGCATTGGTGGTGTGTGCCATGCTGGTTGCGGTTTTTCCAATACTGACCAATACCACCTTAGGTTTGCGTAGTGTCAATAAAGGTTTGCTTAACCTTTTCCAAATCAACAAAGCCAGTCGCTGGCAAATTCTAATGCGTTTAAGGGTGCCGAATGCTTTGCCTTATTTCTTTGGTGGCTTACGGATTTCTTGTGGTTTGGCACTGATTGGTGCTGTAGTTTCCGAGTTTGTTGCAGGTGCGGGTGGCACCAGTGCAGGCTTGGCTTATCAAATCTTACAAGCAGGTTTTCAGTTGGATTTACCCTTGATGTTTGCTGCATTATTCCTGATTACCTGTACGGGTCTGGGCTTATTTGTATTGATGTCCTTATTAAGCCAGTTGTTTTTAAGCAAATGGCATGAGAGTGAGCAAGTATGAGTTTAATGCAATTAAATCAAAGTTATTTAATTCAAAATGCCCATGCCATTTTGACGGGATTATCTGGAGATGCAGCACGTTGCACATCCACCGATATCCGCATTCAATCAGGACAAATTACGGAAATAGGGCGGCTAATCGCTCAGCCGAATGAGCAGATTGTGAATGCCAAAGATTGTGTGATTTACCCAGCATGGGTGAATACCCATCATCATTTATTTCAGTCTTTACTCAAGGGTGAACCACAAGGGTTGAATCAAAACCTGACCTCATGGCTTGCCAGTACGCCGTATCGATTTCGTGGTGCATTCGATGAAGCGACTTTTCGGATTGCAGTGCGTATTGGCTTAATTGAATTATTACGTTCAGGGTGTGCAACGGTAGCAGACCATCATTATTTATATTGGCCACAAATGCCGTTTGATGGCGCTGCAATTTTATTTGATGAAGCCGAAAAATTGGGTATGCGCTTTGTGCTGTGTCGTGGTGGTGCAACCTTAACGCGTGGTTTGGAAAGTGAGTTACCTCAAGCCTTACGTCCTGAGAAATTTGAAGACTATATAGCGGATATTGAGCGTTTGGTGCAGCACTATCATCAGCCAGATTCAAATGCTTTCCGAAAAATCGTGATGGCACCGACTTCAACCTTGCATTCGACCACAGCACAGCAATTAAGGGAAAGTGCCAAAATCGCCAGACAATGGGGGATTCGGATGCATAGCCATTTATCTGAAACGGTGGATTATCTGGATGCAGCTAGAGCCAAGTTTGCTATGACCCCAGTCCAATTCTGTGCTGAACAGGACTGGATTGGCAGTGATGTTTGGTTTGCGCATCTGGTGAAATTATTGCCCGAAGAAATTCAGTTGTTAGGCCAAACTCAAACAGGAATCGCGCACTGTCCGCAGAGTAATGCACGTTTGGGTAGCGGTATTGCTGATCTTGTTGCTCTGGAACAGGCAGGTATGACCATTTCGATTGGGGTGGATGGTGCGGGTTCCAATGAAGCCGCAGATATGTTGTCTGAAACCCATGCCGCTTGGTTATTACAACGGGCCCGAAAAGGGATGCTGGCAACACCACAATATCAGGGTGGACAATTTGAAGGCGGTGCAGATGCTGCCAGTATTGAGGATGTAATCCGTTGGGGAACGGTAGGCGGTGCCAAGATATTGGGACTCGATCAAGTCGGTACAATTGAGGTGGGCCAACAGGCGGACTTGGTCATTTATCAGTTAGATGATCCTCGTTATTTTGGCTTGCATGATATGGCGATTGGGCCTGTGGCAAGTGGCGGACGAGCGCATATTAAGGCGATGTTTGTAGCAGGGAAAATGGTGATGGAAAATGATCAGATTCCTGATCTGGATATGATGGAGTTGGCTTGGCAAGCCAAGCAAGCGGTGAAGTTGTTACAACAGCGAAGTATGGACATGGCGAAAATAGCCTAAGCGATATTGATTTACAGATATCTGATAGTGGTTTATTTTAAATATGCATTGTCAGATATAGGATGAAATTAATGCTTAACTTTCAGGCATCCAAAAAAGTATCGTATTCTCGATAATAATTGATGCCTTGAATGAAAGATTCATCGTTAAAATTGTTTGATATTAATTTAAGGTTTTCGATAACACCTTTTAAAGTACTTATTTCCATCCATGGTGACAAATATAGCTCTTGTAATGCTATAGGCAAAAATGCTCCATCATCTGATTCATAAACTTTTTCATCTGGTAGATTATCGACTTCTTCCTCCGAAATAATGAAAAAAATACTTTCTTTCGGGGATTTATTCCAAGCTATTAGATTGACATAAATCCATTCATTTTCCTTTGCTCTAATTGCTGTCTCGTATAAATCACGTATTGTAACTATTTGGATCATTGCCTATCTCCTTTATTATTTAATTCGACAGTTAAATTTATACGGAACAATTTTTTTATGAGTTTAAGCAATATATTGGGGTCTACCATCCATGACCCACCTGCAATACCTTGCATCAATATGGCTTGCCAATTTGTCGTAATTTTCCCAAGTATCAGCGACTCTATACACGTTATTCGTATCTACCGAAAAGCTAAGCAAGTAGTCATCAATATATCGACTATCATTATTTAATCCTTCGTAATACGCCAGAGCAAAAGCATTACCTTCTTCACTAAAATCATTGTCAGTGAGCTTTTCATCAAGTTCATTAATGAGAAAATGCGCTCCTGTAATTTTTTTTGTCTTTAGATGCTCAATTGCATCTTGTGAATATTCAATTAATTCTTCACTAGCAAAATTGTGCAAAAGCATCCATGTTAAAAACATTCCAATATGGGTTGCACCAGCCTCTTGTGGAAGATCGACAGGGAAGTCACCTCCATAATGCCAAGAAGCATCATCATATTTCATGATTCATATCTCCAAAAATTGCATCATTACTTACCATTTTAATAATGAGACTGATTAAAATTTTAGTTTGATCGTAATTGGTTATTTCCCATTTGAGCATTAAGAAGTGTCGTATAAATGCATCTCGTCGATTCGCAATCAGATCATAAAATTGTATCAGCTAAAAATTGGAAAACTTACTCCGAATAACCCATTTTATTCAACAAAGAAGGTCATTTAGATTGTGTTTTAGTAATCTCTGATTACCTTAGTGCGATCTTCACGGTAGGTAAAACAGGCTGTTTAGAACGTTAAAATTCTACCCATCCAATCACGCTACTACGATCAACTGGATAATCTAATTCAACCATACCGTATTAAGTGCGTACGAAGATTTCCACCCGTCGATTCAACTGTCGACCGGCAGGGTTGTCTTGGCCACTGACCTCATTGGGTGCCACTGGCTGCGACTCGCCGTAACCATGTGTGCTGGCGTCGGTTGCAGCACCACGCTGGCGCAAGGCCATGCTTACTGATTTGGCACGACGCTCGGATAAATTTAGATTGTAAGCATCACTGCCCTTGGCGTCGGTATGACCACGGATTTCTATTGTCTTGGCTGGCACTTTCCGCAAGGCTACAGCTAAGGTGTCCAGCACCGTGGCTGCATCAGGACGGATATCCGACTTGTCGAAATCGAACAACACCTGATCATTGAGTGTGATGATGAACCCACATGGCGCACCTAGAGGAGCAAATTTTTTTAATGGCGGAAACTTGCCGGCTGGCGCGACCTTGGGAATTGGTGCCATTTTCACTTGACGTGCTGGTGTACCGATGCTGCCATTGCCTTTACCGTCGTTGCTCACCAACCCGTGCGGACCATTCCATGTACCGCTGCCGTCGGCGTTGATGGTGACAATGCCTTGCGGGCCGTTCCAACTGCCTGAACCATCACCTTGGTTACGAATCACCCCGTGGTCGCCGTTCCATGTGCCACCGCCTTTGCCATCTAGCACAATGATGCCGTACTTGCCATTATATGTGCCCGAACCATCGGCTTCGACCGAGATGATCCCATCGTCAGCACCACCGTCACCATTGCCGTTGATTGTACCACTGCCATCTGCGTTGACGACGATGACACCGCCTTCATAGTTGGCGGTACCACTACCGTCTGCGTTGACATGAAAGATGCCTTCATCGCCGTTGCGCGACAGATTGCCTTGCGCATCCATGCTGGTAATGCCCGCATCGTTGAGTAATGCGCCGTCGGCGGCACAGTTGGCCGGTTTGACACTAATGCCTGCGACTGGATCAATGATGTCTTGCATTGATGTTTCCAACGCTCGTTGGGCTGGGCCAATGCCTATAATCTCTGGCACGACGATTTGCGGGATCACTGGGAAGTCGATATCTCCAGCGGACTTCACTGCTGATCTGGCTGTTTTCGGCTGGGTATTGGCATTATCCTCATCAGTTGAGGGTGACTTTGTGCAGGCGCAAACGAGCAATGCCATTCCCAGCACCATGAATCTGTTGATTGAAGACATGAATAATCACCCTACTTATATGTTGACTGTGTTTTGTTTTTAATTGAGTCGCGTTAAGTCCTTTGAATGCCGATCTTCGGCTACAAAAAACCACATGTACAACAAGGCGATGTAGTTCTTTAATTAAGGTTATTCATTGGCTCTTGAGCGAGAGATAGACAAATACCAGCACCGCTAGTCCGAAGAGGAGTCGCGCGATCCAGGGTATCACCAACCAAGCGCCGAGAGCCGTGATGGAGCGGCTCCAGACATGCGTTGATTGCAATCCCTTTGACTCAGGCGCTCTATGTTGTGTCTGCAGTGGATAGCCGCAATGCGGGCAGGAATTGGCTTGGGTCGAAACCTGACGGCTGCATTCGGGGCATGAAATAAGCGCCATAAGTGTTCTTCCTTTTTAAGTTATTTTCCATTTAGGCATTAACAAATGTCGTATAAACATATCTCGTCGATTTGCAATCAGGTCATAAAATTGTATCAGTTCAAAGATTGGAAAATTCGTCCGAATAACCCATTTTATTTAACAGAATGGGCTATTTAGATTGAGTTGAGGTGTTTTTCGATTGCCTTGCTACTATCTACGGTAAGGCAAATAGACCGTTTAAGGCTTTCAGCATTCTGCTAATTTTGTTTTATGTTCAACGGTATAATGTAACTCAACCATATCTTCACCCATTGGATGAACAGAGATCAATTTAAGTGTTGGAGCGAGTAATCTTCGAGGGAAAAGTGCTTTTCCTTTCCCAAGGGTGACTGAACCGATTTGTATAATAAGTTCATCAAGCAAATTTGCATCATAAAACTGGCCCGCTAATTCGCCACCACCTACAATCCAGATATTTTTATCCCCAATGACGGATTGTATTTCAGCATAAACAGGAGCGATTTCTCCTTGCACAAAATGGATATTTGCACCTTCAATCAAGGGCAGTTTACGGCTAGAAAATACCCAAGTTGGCTGAGAGTAGGGCCATGATGAACCTGTTTCGGCAGCGACTTGCTCTGCATGATTTAGCATCCATTGATAAGTTGCCGAGCCCATGACCAAAGCACCAACATTTGCAATAAACGTGGGATAACTTGAGTTGTTTAGTTCGCCTAATGCAAATAACCATTCTAGAGAGTCATCTTCGGTCGCAATAAATCCGTCTAGTGTACTCGCTGCAAAATATTGTACTTTCATCCTGATCATCTCCTTATTTTAAAAGGAGTATCTTAGAACTTATTTTCTTTGAGTAAATTGTTTGAATCGGCTAAACGACACCTTATGACGTTTTAAAAAGCCTAAGCTTGAAGAGGATGATGCGTATACCAATGCTCCGCAATCTGCTGACGGGTGCAAATCCAGACCCGATCATGATTTTGCACATAATCCAAGAAACGTTGCAGTGCCTTAAAGCGGGCAGGACGTCCTAAAATACGGCAATGCATGCCAATAGAAAGCATCTTGGGTGAGGTTGCACCCTCGGCGTATAAAACATCGAAAGCATCTTTTAAATATTCAAAAAAATCCTCACTACGATTAAAACCCGTAGGAGATGCAAATTTCATGTCATTGGTATCTAGCGTATAAGGAATAATTAAATGTGGGCGTGTAGCACCCGCTGCATTGCTGAGCGTTGTCCAAAAAGGTAAGTCATCGCCGTAATAATCACTGTCATATTGCACCTGATCATATTCCGCCAATAATTGGCGGGTATTGGGGCTATCGCGGCCTGTATACCAGCCCGTTGGCATTTCACCAAACAAATCTTTGAGGATATGCATGGCTTCATCCATATGTTGTTTCTCAGTTTCAATATCCATATTTTGATAATGAATCCAGCGTAAGCCATGCGATACCACATCATAGTTGTGTTGTTTGATCGCTTCGACCACCAAAGGATTCCGTTGCAAAGCCATTGCAACGGCAAAAATGGTCATAGGCAATTGACGTTTGGCAAATTCCTGCTGAATGCGCCAAAAACCGACCCGTGAGCCATATTCATAAATCGAGTCCATTGAAAGGTGTCGTGCAGGATAACTTTCAGCACCACTGATTTCAGACAAAAACTGTTCTGACCCTTCATCGCCATGCAGAATATGTTTTTCACCGCCTTCTTCATAATTCAGCACAAATTGCACCGCAATTTTCGCTTGATTCGGCCATTGGGCATGGGGCGGTTGATTGGCATAACCGACCATATCACGTGGATAATCTGCTGTTAAGTTAATGTCTATATTGGGCCAAACCATAGTAATGCCTGAATCGTGAAAAAGGTGAATCTTCACATCAACTTAACCGATAAAATCTTTGAGTGTCAAATATTATATTGATTTAAATCAGTGGTTTATGTGTTTTATTTTGGTGCAAAAATACTATGTTATTGATGAATGTTCTTTAACATGCGCGATTTTAGTGCCTCCATTTCGATAATGATTTGATTCATCATGATTTGCGCAATCCGAGAAAGTTGCCGTTTTGGTGCAACACAAAGTGCAACGGTAATTGGATGTAGGCCATGGTCATTGATTGCTCTAAATTCAAACTCACCATTTTCAATATAAGGGGCTGCATCTAGATAACTCATGATGCTGATGCCTAAGTTCTGTCTGAGCAATGAAATCATCATATGGATATCATTGCACTCGATGGTATGACGTGGGTGAAAGTCCTGCTTTTTATATAAGGCCGTAACATGGTCATGAATAACCAAAGGCTCGGCGGGAACAATATGATTGAATTCCAGTGTATTGGAGAAGTAGATTTTTTCTTTATGGGCTAACGGATGTTGTTTGGGAATCACGAAACCCAAGGGCATTTCAATAAAAGCACCGATCTGTAATTGGTGCTGATGTTTAGGGTTGAGAATCAGACCAAAGTCGAGCTCAGCATTGATCACCAGATCCGCGATACGATCACTGTCCAAGACACGAAGCTTAAAATTAATCCAGGGATATTGCTGAATAATAGACTGCATCACCGCACTGACAAAGCTTTCACTGAGTGCTGCGATCATCCCAAAATCAATTGAACCACGTTGTATCCCTTGAATTTCATTCAAACGTTTCTGGGTGATTTGAAACTCTTTTTGCCAGCTGCGTAGATCGGCATACAGCAATTCGCCTGCCAAAGTCAGCTTGAGTCCACTGGGCAAACGTTCAAATAAAGCCACGCCGAGTTCTTCTTCTGCCAAAACGATTTGTCGATGTACCGCGGAGACAGAAATAAACAGTTGATCGGCCGCTTTTCTTAAACTACCTGTTTTGGCAACGGCAATAAAATAATCGGCAAAACGTGAAAATGGCAAGGCCATTGCAAACTCACTTGAGATAAAGCAGGTTTTAATACAAAAGCAATTTTAGTGCCTAGACTGTTCTAATTTTTAGAATGAGTCATGTAAATCATTCTAATAGACGAAAATAATGATCTATTCCACACTGCAAACAACAGAGGAAAGACGAAATAACGAGCACAGGATATGAACGCAATTCCATTCATCAATCTTCCAAATAAGCCATGCCATAGCCAATTTGATGATCAGGATTGGCAGATTCTTGCACAACATTGGTATCCCGTTGCACGCATTGAAGATGTGAGTAGCAAACCTCAGCAAGTGACTTTATTGGATATGAATCTAGCTTTGTATAAGACCGAAACAGGGCAGATTCATTTGGCTCGGGATATTTGTCCACATCGTGGTGTACCTTTGAGTAAAGGTTGGGTTGAGGGAGACACTTTGATTTGTCCTTATCACGGGCTACATTTTAATGAAGAGGGCAAATGTAGCAAAATCCCCGCTCAGCCTGACTTAACCAAAATCTCAGAGCGCTTTTCGCTGACTAAGTTTCCAGTGGTTTTAAAATATGGCTTGGTTTGGACCAGCATTTTGGGCAGAGATGAACATTTGGCGAATTTTCCCGTGTTAGAGACATGGGAGAATGAGGCACATCAAGCCATTTTGCCACCTTCTGTAGATATTGCAGGCTCAAGTGGCCGTCAACTGGAAGGCTTTATTGATGTTGCACATTTTGCTTGGGTACATCATCAGGCTTTTGCCGATCGAGATAATCCGGTGGTACCTAAATATTCGACTGAACGTACCAATTATGGCTTGCATACAAACTACACCAGTAACGTCAGCAACTATCCGCATGGCATGCAGCATTTAGCACCCGATGATTTCTTGTGGGAAAGAATCTTTGATGTTTATCCACCATTTTCAGCAGTGCTGACCATTCATTTTCCGAATGACGGGGTGCTCAAGATTTTAAACGCCTGTTGTCCGGTCTCGCATAACAAGACCCGTTTATTTGTACCATTAACTCGTAATTTTGATACCACGGGTGATTTACAGGCGGTTTATGATTTTAATGCGCAGATTTTTGCTGAAGATCAGGAGATGGTTGAGGCGCAAAAGCCAGAAGAATTGCCTTTGGATATAAGTATGGAAGCGCATTTTGAAGCAGATCGTTCTTCGACTATGTATCGTCGTATTTTGGCAGAATGGGGGTTAAGCAAACGATACACCGTCTAGCTTTAGAAATAACCGTATTTTCTATGGAGATTAAAAAGAGTAAATAAAATAATGGAACTGGAAAATTTTATATGTATAGGCTTGTATATACAATTGTCATAAAATAAAGATACAATGCCTTAAAATATTTAGTATGAGTTTTAGTCAATGTCAAGAGCGACAAAGCAAAACGATTTAGATTTGTCCTTAGAAGAAGATAGTCCAGTTCCATTGTATTTGCGCGTGAAACAAATGATTTCACAAAAAATTTATGAGGGAACATGGACAGTTAATAAAAAGATTCCTTCAGAGAGTGAATTGGTCAATTTACTCGGCTGTAGCCGCATGACCGTGAACCGTGCCTTACGCGAACTGACTAGTGAAGGTTTATTGGTGCGTATTCAAGGTGTTGGTTCTTTTGTTGCCGAAGGGCAAGGGCGTACCGCTTTATTTCATGTCAATAATATTGCCGAAGAAATCATTGCCCGAAACCATAAACATCATGCCGAAGTCTTGGTGCTGGAACAAATTCAGGCCAATGCCGAGCAAAGCATGTTGATGCAGATGCGTGAAGGGCAAAAGCTTTTTCACTCGATCATTGTGCATTATGAAAATGATGTGCCTGTACAGATTGAAGACCGATTGGTCGATCCGATGTTGATTCCTGATTACTTGTCACAAGACTTTAAAAGCATTACACCGAATGCGTATTTGATGTCGAAAGCACCTGTGACCGAGGGTGAGCATGTGGTCACAGCGATTCTTGCTTCTGCACAAGAATGCAAATGGCTGAAAATCAATAAGACTGAACCGTGTCTATTGATTCGTCGTCGCACTTGGTCGAATAAACAGCTGATTTCCAGCGCTCGATTGATTTATCCAGGTAGCCGTTACTATCTGGAAGGTAAATTTACCCAATGATTCAACAGTTAAGCGTATCTGATTATCAGCAGATGCTGTGGAAGAATGGTGCGGGCTATACCGTAGAGCTCGCCAGAAGCGACGGGGACAGTCTGGATGCGTTTGATTGGCGTATTTCGATGGCGGATGTCAAAACTTCGGGTGACTTTTCCAAGTTTGATGGCATGCAGCGCATCCTTACAGTATTGGAGGGTGCTGGTATTATACTGAAGATTGATGATGGTTCTGAGCATCTGCAAACCTTACAGTCCGCCCAATTTAGTGGAGATAGCACGACCAGTTGTAAACTCAGCGATGGGCCGATTCGGGACTTTAATCTGATCTATAATCCTGAAAAATGGTGTTCTCGTTATCAATGGATATGTGAGCCAACGAGTTCTGAGATTTTCAGTTCAGCCGATCTGATTTTTATTTTCAATCAGAGTCCAGAAACATTAGAAATTGAAGTAGAACAACAGCTTTTCTGTTTAGCCCAGCATGAGAGTCTTAAAATAGAGCAGCAAAAAGCATTGAAAAAACTGGTTTTAAAATCACAGCGTTTAAAGCAAGCTTGTCTGATCGAACTCACGAAAAATTAAGTTTTTTACTTTTTCTTAAAACACATGCAACCTCAGGTTGTATGTGTTTTTTTGCCAGTATAAAAATAAATCTATTTATTTCATAAGCTTGTAAATTATTTTCATAAAAGCATTGAAAAGCATCTTTTCAAGATAAAAGTTTTGTGTAGTATATGGATGTATATACAAGTTAATACATTGCTATACAGTAAAGCAGGTTAATTTGCTGATTCAAACTCAATGGAAGGAGTCCGATTGTGACAACAACGACAACAAAATTTCGTGATGTAGAAATTCGCGCACCACGTGGTACAAAGCTCAATGCAAAAAGCTGGTTAACAGAAGCGCCTTTACGCATGCTGATGAACAATCTTGACCCTGATGTTGCAGAAAATCCAAAAGAGCTTGTTGTTTACGGTGGTATTGGTCGTGCTGCACGTAACTGGGAATGTTTTGACAAGATCGTTGAAACACTTAAAAACTTAGAAACAGATGAAACCTTATTGGTTCAATCAGGTAAGCCAGTTGGCGTATTTAAAACCCATAAAGATGCACCGCGTGTTTTGATTGCAAACTCGAATCTTGTTCCACATTGGGGAACCTGGGAGCATTTCAATGAATTGGATGCCAAAGGTCTGGCAATGTATGGGCAGATGACAGCGGGTTCATGGATTTATATTGGTAGCCAAGGCATTGTACAAGGCACTTATGAAACTTTTGTAGAAGCAGGCCGCCAACACTATAACGGCGATTTAACAGGTCGTTGGGTGTTGACCGCTGGTTTAGGCGGTATGGGTGGTGCACAACCTTTGGCTGCAACACTTGCAGGTGCATGTTCACTTAATATCGAATGCCAACAAACCAGTATCGATTTCCGATTACGTACCCGTTATGTCGATGAACAAGCAACGGATTTAGATGATGCCTTGGCGCGTATTGAAAAATACACCAAAGAAGGCAAGGCAGTTTCGATTGCACTGCATGGCAATGCCGCTGAAATTCTGCCTGAATTAGTCCGTCGTGGTGTACACCCAGACATGGTGACAGACCAAACCAGCGCACATGACCCATTGAATGGTTATTTGCCAATTGGCTGGACATGGGAAGAGTATCGTCAACGTGCTAAAACTGAGCCAGAAGCTGTGGTCAAAGCAGCAAAACAATCGATGGCCAAACATGTTCAAGCGATGTTGGATTTCCAGAAAATGGGTGTTCCAACCTTTGATTATGGCAACAACATTCGTCAAATGGCACAAGACGAAGGTGTAAAAAATGCCTTTGATTTCCCAGGCTTCGTTCCTGCCTATATCCGTCCATTGTTCTGCCGTGGTATTGGTCCATTCCGTTGGGCTGCACTTTCAGGTGATCCAGAAGATATCTATAAAACAGATGCCAAAGTAAAAGAACTTATTCCAGATGATGAACATTTACATCGCTGGTTAGATATGGCGCGTGAACGGATTAGCTTCCAAGGTTTACCAGCGCGTATTTGCTGGGTTGGCTTAGGTTTACGTGCAAAATTGGGCTTGGCATTCAATGAAATGGTGCGTAGCGGTGAACTTTCAGCACCGATCGTGATTGGTCGTGATCATTTGGATTCAGGTTCAGTCTCGAGTCCAAACCGTGAAACAGAATCAATGAAAGATGGTTCTGATGCGGTATCTGACTGGCCATTGTTAAATGCCTTGTTGAATACTGCTGGCGGTGCAACTTGGGTATCATTACATCACGGTGGCGGTGTTGGTATGGGCTTTTCTCAGCACTCAGGTGTAGTGATCGTGTGTGATGGTACTGATGAAGCAGCGGCACGTATTGCACGTGTATTGACCAATGACCCTGCAACAGGGGTGATGCGTCATGCCGATGCGGGTTATGACATCGCAATTGATTGTGCCAAAGAGCAAGGCTTGAACTTGCCAATGATCACACAATAAACAGACAAGGACATTACGATGCTTTTTGCAATTGTGCATTGAGCATTGTAAGCGAACAATAGAGTGCAAAACAGGACGCCAATAATGGAACTTTTAATTCAAGCCGGCAAACTCACCTTAGCAGACCTTCGTAAAGCCTATTTCAATCCAATCAAAGTCAAATTGGATGAGAGTGCTGCAGCAGGAATCGATGCCAGCGTTGCTTGTGTCGAAAAAATTGTCAATGAAGGTCGTACCGCATACGGGATCAATACAGGTTTTGGTTTACTTGCTTCGACTAAAATTGCACCAGAAGACTTGGAGCAATTACAACGTTCTTTGGTACTTTCACATGCAGCAGGTGTGGGTGAGCCCCTAGATGATGCTATGGTACGTTTGATCATGTTGCTGAAAGCGAACAGCTTGGCTCGTGGTTTTTCAGGGATTCGCCGTAAAGTGATTGATGCACTTTTGGCTTTGATTAATGCTGAAGTGTATCCGCATATTCCATTAAAAGGTTCAGTGGGTGCTTCAGGTGACTTGGCGCCACTTGCACATATGTCTTTGGTGTTAATTGGTGAAAGTAAAGCGCGCTATAAAGGTGAATGGTTACCTGCGGTTGAAGCGCTAAAAATTGCAGGTTTAGAGCCGATTTCTTTGGCGGCGAAAGAAGGTTTGGCATTGCTGAACGGTACACAGGCATCAACTGCTTATGCATTGCGTGGTTTATTCGAAGCAGAAGATCTATTTGCTGCCGCAACGGTTTGCGGTGGATTAAGCGTTGAAGCAATGCTGGGTTCACGTGCACCATTCGATGCCCGTATTCATGAAGTGCGTGGTCAACGTGGTCAAATTGATGTTGCGGCTGCGTATCGTGACCTATTAACTGAATCAAGTGAAATTTCTCATTCACATGAAGATTGTAGCAAGGTTCAAGACCCATATTCATTACGCTGCCAACCTCAGGTGATGGGTGCTTGTTTGACTCAAATCCGTCAAGCGGCAGAAGTTTTAGAAATTGAATCAAATGCTGTTTCAGATAACCCGTTGGTGTTTGCCGCTGAAGGTGATGTAATTTCAGGTGGTAACTTCCATGCCGAGCCAGTGGCAATGGCTGCGGATAACCTTGCATTGGCGATTGCTGAAATTGGTTCGCTATCTGAACGTCGTATTTCTATGATGATGGACCGTCATATGTCACAATTGCCGCCGTTCTTGGTTGCCAATGGTGGAGTCAACTCCGGTTTCATGATTGCCCAAGTAACAGCTGCTGCGTTAGCAAGTGACAATAAAGCACTTGCACATCCTGCCAGTGTTGATAGTTTACCGACTTCTGCAAATCAGGAAGACCATGTTTCCATGGCACCGAATGCGGGCAAACGTTTATGGTATATGGCTGATAACGTTCGCGGCATTCTTGCAGTTGAATGGTTAGGTGCATGTCAGGGGCTAGATTTCCGTGAAGGATTGAAGAGTTCTCCAAAACTGGAGCGCGCGCGTAAACTGTTGCGTGACCAAGTACCTTACTACAGTGAAGATCGTTTCTTTGCACCCGATATCGAGCAGGCAAGTGAATTGCTCGCAAGTGGTTGCTTGAACGCATTGCTGATTCCGAAGCTATTACCGAGTTTGTCTGAAGTGTGATCAATAAAACGGTCACATGGAGTGGCCGAATCTAACTAAATTTCCTCAAGGATTGGAGATTATAATGTCACAACACTCCACATTACAGCGGGGGTTAAACACCCGTCATATTCGTTTCTTGGCATTGGGTTCAGCCATCGGGACAGGACTCTTTTACGGTTCGGCGACTGCAATCAAAATGGCAGGGCCGTCCGTATTACTCGCATATATTGTTGCAGGGATTGCAATTTATATCGTGATGCGTGCACTTGGTGAGATGGCTGTCCATAATCCAGTATCGGGCTCGTTTAGTGAGTACGCATCACATTATATTGGTCCATTGGCGGGGTTTACCACGGGATGGACCTACGTTTTTGAAATGGTGATTGTCGCCTTGGCCGATGTCACGGCTTTTGGGATCTACATGGGATTTTGGTATCCCGATGTACCACGATGGATCTGGATTCTGTCACTGATCATGTTCTTGGGCGCAATCAACCTGATTCATGTGAAAGTCTTTGGTGAACTTGAGTTCTGGCTTTCAATCGTCAAGGTCACGGCTATTGTTGCCATGATTTTGGGTGGTTTTGGTTTAATGTTCTATGGTTTCCATGCTGACCACAGTGGATTTACCACAGGCATTCAAAACTTATGGATTCATGATGGCTTTATGCCAAATGGAATTGCAGGTTTGGTTGCCTGTTTATCTGTAGTGGTATTTGCTTTTGGCGGGATTGAAATTATTGGTTTGACGGCAGGTGAGTCGCAAGATCCGAAAACGTCCATTCCTCGTGCCATTAATGCCGTTCCAGTCCGAATCTTACTGTTCTATGTATTGACAATTTTTGTGTTGATGTCGATTTTCCCATGGAATCAAATTGGTAGCCAAGGTAGTCCATTTGTTCAAATTTTTGAAAATCTAGGCATTGGATCAGCAGCTACGATTTTGAATATTGTGGTGGTTACCGCAGCAATCTCGGCAATTAACAGTGATGTATTCGGTGCAGGGCGTATGCTGTATGGCATGTCGAACCGTGGACAAGCGCCGCAAGTTTTCCAGAAAATCTCAAAGAATGGCGTGCCTTGGATGACGGTTGTGGTGATGGCTGGGGTGTTATTGATCGGTGTTGTGCTGAACTATCTGATTCCTGAAAATGTCTTCATCATCATTGCTTCAATCGCAACCTTTGCAACCGTTTGGGTATGGCTGATGATTTTACTTTCTCAGGTCGCAATGCGTCGTAAGCTGTCGAAAGAAGAAATTAAAGCCTTGGATTTCCCTGTGATTGGCTGGCCGTATGCACCTGCATTTGCGATTGTATTCATGCTGTTTATCTTGGCGATGATGGGATATTTCCCTGACTCACGACCTGCGATTTATGTCGGGGTAACGTGGTTAATTCTCCTTTGGATTGCTTATACCATTTGGGTGAAGCCCAAGCAAAACAGCGTAAAAGAAAATCAGACGTTGCAACAAAACATTGAATTGGAAAGCTAACAATCAAACTGCTCAGGTATTGATTATGCCTGAGCAGTGAGAGGAGTTTTAAATGAAAAAGCTTTGGAAAAACTGTCATATTGCCACCATGCAAGATGGACAATATTCCAGTATTGAAGATGCAGGGATGGTCACGCTGGGACAGCATATTCACTGGATTGGAGCATTTAAAGATCTTCCTGCTGATGCATATTCTGAAACCATTGACTTAAAAGGGGCATGGGTAACGCCAGGCTTGATTGACTGCCATACCCATAGTGTATTTGGTGGTAACCGTAGTGTTGAGTTTGAAAAACGCTTGCAAGGTGTCAGCTATGCTGAAATCGCAGCCAGCGGTGGCGGGATTGCCAGTACCGTTCGTGCTACCCGTGAAGCCAGTGAAGAACAGTTGTTGGCATCGGCGTTAAAACGAATTCGCTGTTTGCTCAAAGATGGTGTCACCACTATTGAGATTAAGTCGGGTTACGGTCTGGACTATGCCAATGAGCGCAAAATGCTGCGTGTGATTCGTCAGATTGCAGAAACTTTGCCAATGACAGTTCGCAGTACCTGCTTGGCGGCGCACGCTTTACCGCCTGAGTATAAGGATCAAAGTGATGCTTATATTGAGCATATCTGCAATGAGATGCTGCCAAAACTTCATCAGGAAGGCTTGGTCGATGCGGTCGATGCATTTTGTGAATACTTGGCCTTTTCTCCAGCACAAGTTGAACGTCTCTTTAAAACGGCTCAGTCTCTGAATTTACCAATCAAACTGCATGCAGAGCAACTCTCTTCACTTGGTGGATCTAGTTTGGCAGCACGTTATCAAGCGTTGTCAGCAGATCATTTAGAGTTTATGACCGAGGATGATGTCAAGGCGATGGCTGCCGCAGGTACAATTGCAGTGTTATTGCCGGGTGCGTTCTATTTTCTACGAGAAACCCAATTCCCACCATTAGAGAGTTTGCATCAACATGGGGTACGGATTGCCTTATCCAGTGATTTAAATCCAGGCACATCGCCAGCCTTATCATTGCGATTGATGATGAATATGGGCAGTACCTTGTTCCGTTTAACTCCTGAACAAACCTTAGCGGGTGTGACCACAAATGCAGCGCATGCCTTGGGCTTACAAGATACACACGGTACGTTGGAAGTCGGTAAAGTTGCCGATTTTATTGCATGGCAGATTGAGCATCCATCCGAGATCGTTTACTGGTTGGGTGGGGATCTGCCAAAGCGCATTATTCAGCATGGCCAAGAAATCTCAATCTAGCGATGTAGCTCATTTATAAAGGATGCTAGAGACAATGAATCATTCATTTACATGGCAAGGGCGTAAAGATGGCGAGGGTGTTGAACACTTGAGGATTCACCAAGTCATCAATACCACGCCAAAAGCAGATTATGCCCTGATTGGCTTTAGCTCGGATGAAGGGGTAAAGCGCAATAAAGGCCGCTTAGGTGCGGCAGATGCTCCAGATAGCATTCGTGCGCAGTTAGCCAATTTGCCTGTACATCAACCCATCACGATTGCAGATATTGGGACTGTGGTGTGTGACGGTTCAAAACTGGAACAAGCACAGGCTGAACTGGCTGAACAGGTCGAAAGAAGCTTAAAACAGGGCATGAAACCGATTGTGTTAGGTGGTGGCCATGAAGTGGCTTTTGGCAGCTTTTCTGGCTTGTTTCAATATCTGCAAAACAATGAACCCAATAAGAAAATTGGCATCATCAATTTCGATGCACATTTTGATTTGCGTGAAGCTGAACAGGTGACCTCTGGCACACCATTTTTGAATGCAGCCAGACTGTCTGAACAGCATCAGCAAGAATTTCATTATTTGTGTGTTGGCGTAGCGAAACATTCAAATACCAAGGTTTTATTTGAAACCGCAGATCGGCTGAATTGTACTTATATTTACGATTATGAGTTACAGAAACAAAGTGTTGAAACTTTAATCGAAAAGTTGACAGCTTTTACAGGAAAAGTTGACTATTTGTATATTACAGTTGATCTTGATGTATTTAGTGCTAGCATTGCGCCAGGTGTAAGCGCACCTGCGGTAAAAGGAATTGATTTATCAGTTTTTGACCCATTACTAGAGGCCATTAAGGAAACCGGAAAGATTAAAGTTTTTGATGTGGCGGAATGTAATCCACGGTTTGATTTGGATAGTAGAACTGCCAAATTAGCCGCTTATATAATTTTTAACTACATATTTGATTGATGGATCATGTGAATTCATCAAAAGGTTAAAACATGTCTAATTTATCTTATGTCTCTCAAAATGACGGTCCATGGGCAACCTATCTTGAACAGATCGAGCGTGTTGCTCCATATCTAGATGGTCTAGAAGGTTATGTGGATACATTGAAGCGCCCAAAACGTGCTTTGATTGTTGATGTGCCAATTGTTATGGACGATGGCACAATTCGTCATTTTGAAGGTTATCGTGTACAACACAACTTGTCACGTGGTCCGGGTAAAGGCGGTATTCGCTATCACCCAGATGTAGATTTAAATGAAGTAATGGCTCTTTCAGCATGGATGACAATTAAAACTGCGGTGGTAAATTTACCATTTGGCGGTGCAAAAGGCGGTATCCGTGTTGATCCACGTCAGCTTTCTCCACGTGAATTAGAACGCTTAACACGTCGCTATACCAGCGAAATCAGCCATATTATTGGCCCACAGAAAGATATTCCTGCGCCAGATGTAGGGACTAACCCGAATGTCATGGGTTGGATCATGGATACTTATTCATCGGGTCAAGGTCATACTGTGACAGGTGTAGTAACTGGTAAGCCTGTACATCTTGGTGGTTCGTTGGGTCGTATTAAAGCGACTGGCCGTGGTGTATTTATCACGGGTCAACAAGTGGCTGAAAAAATCAAACTACCTTTAGAAGGCGCAAAAATTGCGGTTCAGGGTTTTGGTAACGTGGGTAGTGAAGCTGCTTATTTGTTTGCAGAATCAAAATCTAAAATCGTGACGATTCAAGATCACACTGGTACGATTTTCAATCCAGAAGGGATCGACCTTGCTGCATTGAAAACACACATGGAAACTCACCAAGGTGTGGGTGGCTTTGCTGGTGCACAAGTAATCAGTGATGAAGCGTTCTGGACTGTAGACATGGATATTTTGATCCCTGCTGCATTGGAAAGCCAAATCACGGTTGAACGTGCGAAAAACCTGTCGGCAAAACTGGTACTCGAAGGTGCGAACGGCCCAACTTTCCCAGAAGCGGATGACGTTTTAGTTGAACGCGGTATTACCGTTGTTCCTGACGTAATCTGTAACGCGGGTGGTGTAACCGTATCTTACTTTGAATGGGTTCAAGATATGTCGAGCTACTTCTGGTCTGAAGAAGAAATTAACGAAAGACTAGACAAGCTAATGATTCAAGCCATCAATGATGTATGGCATAAATCAAGTGAGAAAGAATGTACCTTACGTACCGCGGCCTTCATTTTAGGCTGTGAACGTATCTTAAAAGCACGTAAAGAGCGTGGTATTTTCCCAGGCTAATCCTGCGAATCAATACCCAAACGACCTTAAGACGCATGTCTTAAGGTCGTTTTTTATTGTTCAGTGCACTCTTGGTTTTGGATCATTCCCCATGTCCCGATATTGTACGGGTACTACTAATATACTCATGGAAATAATCATCTTTTGTTTGAAAGAAGATATCAAAACTCGCACTCATCATTTGATCTATTTGGGCTTGTTTTTTAAATATTATATTTAACTGTTCGAGATAATAAATTATCCATTCGTTTTTATTATTAAAATGGTAACAAGGTTTTAGATTGGCATATAATGTTTTTAATTCGGTCCCAATATGTGAAATATCGGGATTGAAAAACCATAATATAATTTCATTGATTTGGAATTTTTCTAATCGATATTCATCATTTTTGTTTGGCTGTATGGTGTAAAGCTGAGCCCCTGATGGCGTGCTCTTGGAATACATTAGTTTTGTCGTTGTTATCTGGAAGTGTTTTGCTTCCAACTCTCTCATAAGTCTTGAAATTTTAAGACATTTTGGTAGGTCTTTAATATTCGATTTTGATAACTTTATAAAGAACTCAACTGCACGGGATATAACAGTCATTTCACCCGAACCTACGATAATCCCATTTTTCCATGCATATAGTTTAGGTGTTTGATCTGAATGAATTTTATAATCAATGGTTGCACTTCTATTATCAGCAGCAACAATAATACTATCTTGCAATTGAATGGCTATAATAAAAGTCATACGATAAATTTTAAGGGTGGTAGATATTATTATTGTATTATTTTGGAGAGTTGTGTCAAATAAAGGGATGTTTATGGCTGGTGGGTCTCAAATAATTATTAATAAAGATGGAATTACTTTTATTACCCCTGCAAAATTTGAAGCAAAAGCAGGGCAACATAAATTTGTTGCTGGGCAGAAGGTTTCTGTTCAACTTCCCAGATTAGCTGTGGTGGATCAACCCTATATTCTTCAATATTTGGTGAAGAATAAAGACAACATTCCATTGGCAAATAAGCCGTATCTCCTGATTGACCAAGCGGGAAATTTGCAAAAAGGTATCACAAGCGCCGAGGGTTTAATGAAACTCACGACAACGTCGTCCGCTCAAAATCTGATTACGCATGTGATGGTGAATGAGATAGAAGAAGCACAGGAAGCGGAAGGAGAATAAGATGGCAACACATTATTCCCGATTGCAATTTAAGCTCAAGCCGCCCTTACAATTTAAAGATTTTAGCTTTCAGTTTTTGGTTGTGAACCGAGAGCTTGGCAAGACTGTTTTTAAAGATGAGGGAAATTTTGACGATCATGGTTTTGGCAAATGGTTTCATATCTATCAACCCAATCGATTGTTGATGTATAAAATTAAATATCGTGGCGAGGTCATCAAAACTGTTACAGCCAAAGCATATCCTGAGCCTAATAAGTGGAGTCTATTTGAGTTTAAAACGACTGTTGAAGCAACTAAAAAAGCCAAGGAAAATATAAAAGAAATCCAGATTCATGATGGTGAGGTTGCATGGTATCTCATTAAAAAAGCTGAACCCGTGATGACATGGTCACAGCGTATCTTTAAAAAACCATTGAGTGTAAAAGACTGGGAAATTTTAAAGGCAAATAACCCGCATTTATCTAACCTCGTTTCCATGGGGGTTTTACAGTCTGGGCAGGTGGTTATTATTGCAAATTCAACCACAGCCAAGGAATTATCTGAATATAAAAAACAGGCACAACAAGCCCAACAAAATTTGGAGCAAATGAAAAAGGATAAAGATTTTGATGCCGATTTTTTTGCTCAGAATTACGAATTTTTTTATGATGCGTTATTACGAGAAAATACAAGGATTGTTGGGAAAACCATCTTTGAAGAAAATCAGCATCCTCTCACAATCAAGTTTGATCAGAAAGAAGAGAAGGATGGTTTTTTTGAGCAGAAAATGGCGGTTGATGGTGCGTTAAGTATGGCAGAAGGGCAATCGCATCGAATTTATCGAATTCATGGTGAGCTTGCACAGAAGTATGCCGAAGAACAAGCCAAAGGCTCAGGACTGGCGAATCCGAAAAACTTTGCTCAATTTAAGCAAAAATATGCGAGTTTGTATAAAGAGCTTGATCAAGAAGCAACTAAAAAATTCTTGCGTTGGGATCAGTCGATTAAAACCAACAATATGCGACGGATGCTAAAGCAATCTGCCTTAGTGCGAGATGGTACTTATAAGGGAGGGATTAGAGAATATGTAAAAAAAATGGGTGAAATTAGCAGGTTTGCAAGTCAGCTCAAAATAGCAGGTTATGTGTCTATGGCAGCGGATGTAGTGAGTTCGGGGGTGAATGTTTATGAAGCTGCGCCTGAGGATAAAACGAGAACAACCGTGGTTGAGACAACTAAAATAGTTACGGGTATAGGTGTTGGAGCTCTTACAAGTTATGTAATTATAGGTTTTGCATCAGGAGGAACTGGATTAGTAGTTATTGGT
Source organism: Acinetobacter sp. NBRC 110496 (assembly GCF_000876115.1). Classification (NCBI taxonomy): domain Bacteria; kingdom Pseudomonadati; phylum Pseudomonadota; class Gammaproteobacteria; order Moraxellales; family Moraxellaceae; genus Acinetobacter; species Acinetobacter sp. NBRC 110496. The sequence goes on along the minus strand of NZ_BBTF01000019.1, from coordinate 47,269 downwards.
ATTGCTGCTATTACTGGACCTGTAGTTGGTAAAATTGTTGGGGATTACGTTGGTGATCGTACAGGAGATGCTTACGATCATCTCAATAATTAAGTAAATCGGAATAAATTTTAAATATGAGCTTATTTATAAAATTGTTTGAAGCATTTCCATTCTTTATATTGTTTGCTACGTTTTTTTCTATATTTATTTTTCTTTTGATAGTGTTGTATTTTTATGTAAATATCAACTTAAGAGGTTTGTGTGGAATTATTTTTAAAGACGAAATTAAATATAAAAGACCACTCGAATTTTTTAATTTTTATTTTCTTAGTGTGATACCTATTAATTTTTGGAGGGAGTTTTTAAATTTGAGATACGATAAAGTCTTTAAAAATCTTTATGATAGAGATTTTTATTATGATTTAAGAAGAGATCAGATTGTTGAGTTGGTTAGTAAATATAAATATTTTTTTGTTATTCAATATCTTGCTGTCTTTTCAGGAGTGATTAGTATGTTCTTTTTGTTAATTGATTTTATTTGTAATAATTTTTTTTGAAAATGGTTTTATTTTCAATATAAGAAGTAAGGTTGGTGGTTTTCGACCTTCTTTTTTTATATTTTAGGTGGAAATAATATTATTGAAATTTTAGTATATTTCGTGGGGTATGATAAAGTGGAAACTATAAATGAATAAAATTATCAACTTATTGATTACAGATTATGTTTTTGCACTTTTTGTTTTTGGTTTCTTATTCTTTATTCTATTGTGGATATTCTTCATAAGTCTTTATATCTATACCAATATTTATTTAAAAGAAATATGTAAAATTGTATATAAAGATGAGAAAAAATTTAAAAGATTGATGGAGCCATTTGATTTTTTTTATTTAAGTATGTTACCTAGTGCATATTGGAAGGAAATACTAAATATAAAGTTTGATACCTCTTTTAAAGCCCGTTATGGAAATAATGTATATCAAAAAATAGGTGACTCTCAGTTAAATGAATTATTGAAGAGCTATCCAGTGTTTTTCTACCTTCATTATTTAGTTATTTTTTCAGGTGTTTTTGGAACACTTTTTCTGTTGTTGGGTTTTATAGTGGATCAGTATTTTTAAAGACTGCTTTAGATTCTTATTAAAAAAGCAGAGGTATGTTCCGATTTTTTGGTTTTATTGGTTAAATAGAAGGTTACATCGATTTCGGCGGATGTGGTGAGTTCTGGTGTTGCTGTTTATGAAGCTGCACCAGAGGATAAAGCAAGAACAACAGTGGTTGAGACAACTAAAGTTGGTACAGGCTTGATTGCTGGAGCTGTAGTGAGTGCTATTGTGGTTGGACTCGCCACAGGTGGAACTGGGTTGATTGTAATAGGTATTGTGGCTGCTTCAGGAGCAATAGCTACGAAAGGTGTTAGTGAAATTTCAGGATATGGCGTAGGTGAAGCCTATGACTATATTGACGAAATTAGGAATAAGTAATGTTTGAAATTCTATTGTCTATGTCTAAAGATAGACCTGGTTTATTTATTATTCTAGTTGGTGTTTTATTCATTATAGTGGCATGGGTGGTTGTAATAAGTCTTTATATTTATATAAATATTTAGTTAAAAGGGATTTGCAAGATTGTATATAAAGATGAGAAGCGGTTTACAAAATTGATGGAACCATTTGATTTTTTTTATCTGAGTATTCTGCCCAGTGCATATTGGAAAGAGATATTAAATGTAAAGTTTAACACTTCATTTAAGGCTTTCTATGGGAATAATGTATATTACAAAATAGGTGATTCTCAGTTAAAAGAGTTGTTGAAAAATTATCCAATGTTCTTTTTTCTTCATTATTTTTTCATGTTATCGGGGCTTTTGAGTATGTCCTTATTATTCCTTGGTTATTCTATAGAGCACTTTTTTAAATAGGATTTATTTAAAATTTGAGGTGTGCTCAGATTTTGAATTTGTTGTTTAAATAGCAGCAGGATATCTTGCAATTGTTATAAGGATGCTGTGAATTCAAGTATAGCTGTTTATGAAGCTGCACCAGAGGATAAGGCGAGAACAACCGTGGTTGAGACTGCGAAAATTAGTACAGGGATCGGTGTTGGTGTTCTGACTGGCTATTTAATTATCGGACTTGCTACAGGAGGAACTGGATTAATTGTAATTGGCATTGTTGCAGCTTCGGCAGCACTTGCATCTAAAGGTACATCAGAGCTTACTGGGTATGTTGTGGGTGAAGCCTATGACTATATTGATGGCGTTAGGAATAAATAATGTTGGGAATTTTATTGTCCATGTCTAAAGATAGACCAGGTTTATTTATTAGCTTAATAGGTCTGTTTTTCTTTTTGTTACTATGGATATTCTTCATAAGTCTTTATATTTATAGTAATATTTATATAAAAGAAATATGTAAAATTGTATATAAGGATGAGAAAAAATTTAAAAGATTGATGGAGCCATTTGATTTTTTTTATTTAAGTATGTTACCTAGTGCATATTGGAGGGAAATACTAAATATAAAGTTTGATACCTCTTTTAAAGCCCGTTATGGAAATAATGTATATCAAAAAATAGGTGACTCTCAGTTAAATGAATTATTGAAGAGTTATCCAGTGTTTTTCTACCTTCATTATTTGGTTATTTTGTCAGGAATTCTCGGTACATGTCTTCTATTCTTGGGTGTAGGATTAGAGAAGTATATTTTTTAAATAAATTTTAGAGTTCTTTCTATGAAGTTGCATTAGAGAATACTCACTTACTTTAGCTGTGCTTTTGAAACGACCTTAAGACGCATGTTTTAAGGCCGTTTTTTATCTATGGCTAATCTAAAAAGAAATCTTTCTGTAATTGGGTATTGCCGCTGACACAGGCATATTGAGCAAAATCAGTTATACCAATACGCGCCAACGCTTGTTCATCTGTCAAGCTCTGTCCCGTAAGCTCTCCTTTGACTGTACTATAAATGGCAAAAGCTGCATCCGCCATGATCTCAGGTTTACGACTCAATTGACGCGTATTTTCTTCACCTAGGTTTTTCGAAACTGCTGCTGTGGCGATATAGGTGTCAGGCCACAGGGTATTACAAGAAATACCATAGTGTCGAAATTCTTCTGCCATCCCCAAAGTCAAAATGGTCATACCATATTTAGACAATGCATAAGGTGAGAGCATACCCAACCATTTCGGTGACATATTCACAGGTGGTGATAGACTCAGAATATGCGGATGCTCTGCTTGTTTAAGAAAAGGTAAGGCGGCTTGGGCACAAATAAAGGTGGCACGGTGATTAATGCTTTGAATCAGGTCATATTGTTTTAATGAAGTGGCTTCCACACCGGTGAGGGCAATTGCACCTGCATTATTTATTAATACATCAATACCACCAAAGTTTTTGGCTGCTTGTTGTATGGCAGTATGAATCTGCTGTTCATCTCTTACATCTAAAAGCAGTGGCAATGCATGACCACCCGCAGCCTCAATCTCTTCAGCGACGCTATAAATTGTGCCTGTTAATTTGGCTGTTTCCACTTCAGTTTTTGCTGCAATTACCACATTTGCACCTGCCTGTGCAGCTTTCAGTGCAATGGCTCGGCCAATTCCTCGGCTACCGCCCGTAATAAAAATGGTTTTTCCTTGCATATTGTTCATGGCGAAGTCCTGTCTTTAATTTTTATTGGGGTTGAATTAAATCATAAATGGGTGAGCGAATTTTTCAGGCTGATAAAGCTGACGTTGCTTGGCAATCTCGACAATCCGATGACGTAATTGGCGTTTGATTACGGCATAGGTCAGGCGATGCTTTTGTGACATTTCTTCCGCAAACTTAAATACTTCCAGATTTAATGATTCGGCAGGGTGAATCTGATGCACCACTTGCGCGTCTAAACATTCGAGGCCAGTCATAGATTTACCTGTTAAAGACATTTCCCAAATCGCATGCTGATTGGGAAGGAGTTGCACAATTTCTGCAATACAGTCAGTAAAGGGAATGGTCAGTTTGACTTCGGGAAAACAAAAGCGTCCTTTGTCTGCACGCATCAAGCGAAAGTCACAGGCTGATGCCAAAATTGCACCACCTGCATAAGCATTGCCGTTAATTTCAGCAATCACAGGGAGGTTAAGCAAGGCCAAACGCAGCAGCATATTTTCCAGTTGTAAGGTGAAGGCTTTTTTATCTTGCATAGACTGTTGCATTAGCCAAGCGAGGTCTAGACCATTACAAAAGGTCTTGGGGTGATCACTTTGAATCACCAGACAGGCGTTATGCGAATCACGCTCAATTTCATCAAAGATCTCGATATATTCATTCAGCACATCTTGGTTTAAGACATTGTCCTGATCGCCATTGGTTAAGGTGAGAACATAAATAGACTGCTGCTGATCAAGCGTCATGGTGGTCATTGAAGCGCTTCCTGATAGTGCGTTAGTTTTTTGATTACAGTCATTATTCCCAATAAAACACTCGCACAATAGGTGGGACTATGCCATATTGATGATCATTTTAGGACAGTGGATGTTCGATGCGAGATCCGTTTGGATTGTTTCAGGAAACCATTTCTGTTTCTTATGCACATCTGTTATTGGAAATTGTGCAAGACTATGCCGTTGATACTGAAACAGTTCTGTCTGGTACGGGATTAAGGCTCGCAGAAATGAAACAAGCCGATGCCAAAATGAGTGCACATCAATGGTCGAAGCTGGTGGTGAATGCCTTAAAGTTGACGGACAATCCACGTCTAGGCATTGAATATGGCTTTAAATTACGCCCAACGTCGCATGGGGCGCTAGGTTTTGCATTTCTTAGCTGTACCGATGTCGAAACTGCTTTAAGCCTTTGCCAGCAATATTTCTGTACCCGCATCCAGAATTTCACCCCTGAATGGCACATCGAGAACGACTTTGTCTATGTGCATTTGGATGATGTACATCCTGTAAAATTGGGTGGGGCAGAACAATCTGATCAATTAAGGTCCTTTTTAATTGAAAGCTTACTATTTGGTGCCATTCATTTTCTCAGTTTATTTTCTGAAAAAATTGCAGAAAATTGTGAGGTCTTTGTCGACTGGGCAGATTCACAGAATTATAAAAGTGTCGATTTATCTCAGATCAAGATTCAATTTAATCAGCAACGCAATGGTCTACGTTTTCCTAAGCATTATCTACAGTGTAAAAATTCGAATGCAGATCAAGTCGCTTTTCAGCAAGCACTGCTATATTGCGAAAATGACAAACTGAAATTGCTAAAAGAAAGTACGCGTGACCTACAGAAAAGCATTCGTTCCGAGCTGCTTTATAAGGCAGGCAATGCCTATCCAACCTTGCCCATGATTGCACAGCGCTTGAATATGTCGGAGCGAACTATCAAGCGGCATTTGCAGGCGCAAGGAACCACCTTCTTACAGATTTTAGCGGAGGTTCGTTTTAGTCAAGCCAAGAAATTATTGCAACAGCCACAATACAGTGTTCAGGATGTTGCAGCTCTGGTGGGCTATGAAGAAGCCACTAATTTTATCCGTGCTTTTAAAAAGATGTTTGGAGAAACGCCGAGTCAGTATCGGAAAAGCTATTTGTCCAAGACTGATTCATCTAACATCACATTTTGAATGGTTTGAATAAAGCGTTCCAGTGCATGTTGAATCTGTTCGGTCCATTCAAAGGAACAATTCATCCGAATAAAATGTTGATGTGAGGGCAGTACATTAAATAACGGACTTGGCGCAACACCCACCTGTTGCTGAATCAGTTGTTCATACACCTGCATGCTACTGACTTTTTCTGGCAGTTGAATCCAGAGAAAATAGCCACTTGGATAGTTATACACCTTACAGTCTTTAGGCAGATGCTGTTTCAGATATTGAAAGAACTGCTTTTTATTCTTTTCCAACGCCCGTCTAAGCGTTCTTAAATGCTTTTCATAATGATGATGAGAGAGGAACTCTACCAGTGCATTCTGGATCAGCGCATTGGCAGAAATGGTACTCATCAATTGCAAGTGCTGAATATGCTCGGAAAATTTACCTGCATAAACCCAACCCATACGGAAACCCGAGCCCAAGGTTTTGGAAAAAGAAGAGCAGTGCAACACCAGATTCTGTTGATCAAAATACTTCATTGGTAGTGGTTTTTGATTGCCATAAAACAGCTCTTCATAGACATCATCTTCAATCAAATGAATTTGATGCTCATGCAACAATTTGGCAATTTTATATTTAATTTCATCGCTGACGGTAAAGCCAATCGGGTTATGCGCATTCAACATAAACCAACAGACCTTGATCGGATAGCTTTTAATGACCTGTTCAAAGGCTTCAATATCAAAGCCATGCTGTGGATGTTCTGGCAGGGTAATCACTTTCAACCCTAAACGCTCTGCCGCCTGCCATGCACCATAGAAAATGGTTTGCTGCAACAAGATATAATCGCCCGGTTGGGTAATCGCTTGCAGGGAAAGATTGAGGGCTTCCAACCCTCCAGAGGTGATGACAATGTCATCGGCATCGGTTGGAATCCCTTGCATACAATAGCGTTGCGCAATCAATTTTCGGAGGGCTAAATTTCCGGGCGGTAGATTGGTGGTCTGATCATAACTATGTCGATTACGGGAAAGCTGTCCCATGATCTGAATCAGCTTGGGTGGATACAGCAACTGACTGTCTGGAAAAGCCGAACCTAGGGGGCTGACCTGTTTAGACTGAATCGATTTAAGATACTTAAACACCAAGGAGTTGATTTCAATTTTTGGATTTAAAGACACCACTGAATAGGCTTGCGGAATCTGAATATTATTTTGCTCAGCCACAAAATAACCTGACTTTTCTTTGGAATAAATCAGCCCTTGTGCTTCCAGTTCTTGGTAAGCATTCATCACTGTAATTAAGCTAAAGCCTGAGCGTTGTACTTGTTCACGCAAAGAGGGCAGTTTGGTGTGGGGTTTCCATGACCCATTCTCAATGAGAAGTTTGAGCTGGTGTGCTAACTGTTCTGATTTATACATAAACTCAAGTGAATCCGTATAGATGGAACAGCTTTTATGCCAGCTGTTCCATCTCTTTTTTTAATAAGCAAACATCAATAACAGTCTAAATAAACCTGCAATTATGGCAAGTGCAAAAAAACCAACTAACCATAAGATTATAAACCATTGTGTTTGGCTTAAATGCAGAGATTTTATTTTCATGCAAAGCTGCTCCTTAGTGATAACCCGTATCTCCAACCCGTACTTTATCTCTGAATACCCAGTAAGAAAGAATGGTATAGCCAATAATGATCGGGATTAAAATGACAGCTCCAACCAAGGCAAACTTTTGACTGGAATGTGGTGCTGCTGCTTGCCAAATGGTAACGGACGGCGGAATAATATTCGGCCAGAGACTGATGATAAATCCAGTAAAGGCCAAAAATACCAAGGCCAAGGTATAGATAAACGGCTTGAAATCCTGACGTTGCTTACATGCCTTTAAAATCAGGAAGGTAAACAACAACACCAAGATCGGCACTGGGCTAAAGTACAGCAGATTTGGCAAGGCAAACCAACGTGCTGCAATTTCAGGATGGGTGAGTGGGGTATATAGACTCACCCCTGCAAAGACCGCAAACAGCAAGATGATCAGTTTAGGCATCAATCCATACATCTGATCTTGTAACTTATGATCAGTTTTCATAATTAGCCAGCCACAGCCCAAAGCGGCATACATCGCAACCACACCCAGCCCTGTAAACAGAGCGAATGGAGTCAGCCAGTCCAAGCCTGAACCAGAGAAAATACCATTGGTGGTTTGAATGCCTTGAATATAGGCACCCAGAATCACGCCTTGCAGAAAGCTGGAGAGAACTGATCCCCAAATAAAGGCTTGATCCCATAAATACTTGGTGCGATTGGCCTTAAAGCGAAATTCAAAGGCCACACCACGGAAAATCAGTGCAATTACCATCAAGATAATCGGCATATACAAGGCTGAAAGTACAGTTGAATACACCAATGGAAAGGCTGCGAATAGGCCAGCACCACCGAGTACCATCCATGTTTCATTACCATCCCACACAGGTGCGACGGTATTCATCATCACATCACGTTCTTCACTGCTTTTGATAAAGGGGAACAGAATACCAATGCCGAGATCAAAGCCATCGAGAATGACATAGATCAAGACACCAAGACCGATAATGCCAACCCAAATCAGAGATAAATCAATCATGGTATTTCTCCTTATTTGGTTTTGAGTCTTGCTGATCAATACTTTCATCGACAGCACTTAAAGGACGCATCGGGGTTTTGAAATGCCCGGGACCTGTAGGCTCAAGATCAATCGCATCTACAAATTGAGGCCCTTTTTTCAGTAGCTTCAACATGTAATAAATACCGCTACCAAACACGATGGTATACACCACCACAAAGATAATCAGACTGATGCCGACTTGATCTGCAGTGACCGCATGCGATAAACCATCTTTGGTGCGCATTACCCCATACACCACCCAAGGTTGACGACCGACTTCAGTGGTGACCCAACCCGCAAGTAGCGCGATATAGCCTGTTGGACCCATGACAAAAGCGAATTTATGAAACCAAGATGAACCATATAGTTTACCTTTCTTCCGTAGCCATAAGGCAATGAAAGAGAGTAATACCATTAACATGCCAAGCCCGACCATGACACGGAAACTCCAGAACACAATGGTCGCATTTGGACGATCTTCAGCTGCGAAATCTTTTAAACCTGTAACCTTACCTTGCATAGAGTGGGTCAAAATCAGACTACCAAGATGAGGGATGCCAATTTCATAGTGATTTTTTTCACTATCCATATCGGGAATGGCAAATAACAGCAGTGGCATGGATTCATTATGATTGGTTTCCCAGTGCCCTTCGATAGCGGCTAATTTTGCAGGCTGATGCTTCAAGGTATTTAAACCATGATTGTCACCAATCACCACTTGCAAACATGAAGTGACGAGTACCATCCAAAGTCCCATGGAAAAGGACTTTTTCACCAACTCATCGCGTCGGCCTTTAATCAGATGCCATGCAGCCGTACCAACCACCAATAATGAAGACACTAAAAATGCAGCGGCTGCCATATGGGCAAAGCGATAAGGGAAGGAGGGGTTGAACACAATCGCCCACCAGTCGGTCGGCACAATAATGCCATTTTCAATGGCAAAGCCTTGCGGCGTTTGCATCCAGCTGTTGGAGGACAAAATCCAGAACATGGAAATACAGGTGCCGATCGCAACCATTAAGGTGGCAAAGAAATGTGCTTTGGGACCAACGCGTCCCCAACCAAACAACATGATGCCGAGGAAACCTGCTTCCAAGAAGAAAGCACTCAATACCTCATAGCTGAGTAGAGGACCTGTGACACTCCCAGCAACGCGGGAAAACTCGCTCCAGTTAGTCCCAAACTGGTAGCTCATCACCACGCCAGAAACGACACCCATCCCAAAGGCAACTGCAAAGATTTTAATCCAGTATTTGAATAGATCTTTATAAATCGGGTTTTGGGTACGTAGCCATTTCCATTCCAGCATGGCAAGAAAACAGGCCAGACCAATCGAGGTGGCGGGAAAGATAATGTGAAATGAAACAGTAAACGCAAACTGTATTCGGGCTAATTCTAAAGCCGTGAGACCGAGATCCATATATCCTCTCCTATAACAGACTGAAACGAGTCGCTAGGAAAATGTGAAAGAACGGACTTAAACCCTTATCAAAATAAGCAGAACCTAAAAACGGTATTGGGATATTTCAAAGCAATTTAAGTTTTATTCATCATCCAATCTTCTGTTGTATATAAGTAGATACAATTTCTTTTTGTTTTTTTATAACAGATACGTGCTTCTAGCATGATCTGTTATATTTTTTTAAGCAAACTCTGTAGCTATTCAGCAGTTTAGACCTGATTCAAAATAGCATAAGCAACGATGCAGTGTGTTTGAATATTGATCAATCATTGTAAGTTGTCTAAGCAAAACTTTTGACTGAATGGCGTATGACTATGTTTGTAACCGAAGAACTCAATGCGATGATTCGACTGTTTAAAGACGGTACACCTTCGCAATCAGTACAAGAACAGCTACGCCTTGAATATGTAAATCTTGAAGCAACCTTGCTAAGAGGAAAAGTGCTGAGAGAGTTTTCTAAAGAGAAGGTCGCTTATATTGCACAGGCTGAAATTATGGGAAATGACAATAATCTCGGCTATTTATTCGCGCCATTTATTATTGCCAATTTAAATCAGTCTGTGATTTATACGACGCCAATTTCAGCGCCTGTTTTGTCGATTTTAAAGCAATATTATCAAGCCGAAAAACAACTTAGTTTGAAAATCGAAGAAGTACTACATAGTCTGAAATTGTATGTTGATCTGGTTGATCGACCCAAAAGTGAAGAAGATTTCTTATTTCGCTGTCTGGTCAAGGCGTTGTGTCGAACGGATATCTTTCATATCTTCCTGATCACACATTTGCCGATTGATCGCCAACAGATACAGATATTGGAAGATTATTTTGATGTGAAAATTGATGTGATTGATGCGGATAGCACTGAAAGCATGCTGGATGATGAATTGATCAATACGCGAAAGTTGCTATTTAAAAACAAAGATGAATGGCACAAAAAAGTTTGTACCTTATTTGCACAACTGAATGCCCAAGTGATTGCACAAATTGGTCATTTTAGTCTAGCTCAAGCAGCACATTTAATTGAAGATATGTTCTATTCAGAGCACATTTTTGAAAAGCTATCAGTCTATGCTGAGTATACGCAAACCCGCATTCAGAATGGTACCAGTTTTAAAGCGTTGTCCACAATGTGATGGCATCGAATTGAATTTTAATATTTGAATAGGAGTAGAGCGATGTCTCAAGAACAATCGAAGTTTCCCTACCTTGCCGTTGGCATCAGTATTTTATTGGGTTGTTTATTTCTGGTGTTTTTCTTTCTGGCAGTGAGTAATCAGCCTGACTATATGCCTTCTCAACAAAAGCAAAATAGTACCCAAGCTCAACATACTCAGCCTGTCAGTAAATAATGGATATACAAGCAAATACCATGTCGCGGTTTTTCTCACTTACTGGTGCTTAGAGCACGCACCAGTAAGTTTTTTTATTACTTTTGAATGAAGTTCGCAGATTTTTTATTAATAGAATAAGACAAATCAAGAATAGAAAAGAAGCACAATTCATGTTAATCCTATCTGTAGCAAATGTTAAGAATAGCTCAGATGAGGGCAACATAATGGATAACTCAGAACAACCTATACATAAGCAAGAAAATACCAGTTTTGCAAGAATTGAACCCTATACCCAACCTGCAGGTGGATGGGGCGCATTGTTAAGTGTTGCCCGAAACCTCAAAAGGCAGGATGTTTTAAAAAAGGGTTCAATCACCTTACTCAATATTAATCAACCCACAGGCTTTGATTGTCCAGGTTGTGCATGGCCTGAGAAAAAAGATGCGCATGCCTTTAACTTCTGCGAAAACGGCGCCAAAGCCGTTGCTTTTGAAGCAACCAGTAAAACGGTTACGCCTGAGTTCTTTGCGCAACATACCGTGAGTTGGCTGGCTGAACAAAATGATTTCTATCTAGAAGACCTCGGGCGTTTAACCGATCCAATGCGTTATGACCCTGTTTCGGATAAATATGTACCGATTTCTTGGGATGATGCTTTTCAGCTGATTGCTCAGCATTTGCAGGCGCTGGATCATCCAGATCAAGCAGCCTTTTATACTTCAGGGCGTGCCAGTAATGAAGCTGCATTTCTGTATCAACTTTTTGTTCGCAGCTTTGGTACCAACAATTTTCCAGACTGTTCCAATATGTGTCATGAAACCACCAGTGTCGGTTTAAAAGATGCGATAGGTTTAGGCAAAGGCACCGTGATTCTGGATGATTTTGATCAGGCCGATGCTATTTTTAGTTTTGGGCATAATCCGGGCACTAATCATCCACGGATGTTGGCAACCTTGAGAGAGGTCTCTCGAAGAGGCGGTAATATTGTTGCGATTAACCCGATCAAAGAACGTGGACTAGAGCGCTTCCAAGATCCGCAAGCACCTTTGGAAATGATGACCAATGGCAGTACTCCAATCAGCCGCTATTATTTCCAACCCAAAATTGGTGGCGATTATGCACTGATGTTTGGAGTAATGAAGCATTTATCCGAATGGGATAAAAAAGCTTTGGCGAAAGGGAAAGCCAGTGTTTTTGATCGCAGCTTTATTGACATGAATACCATGGGTTTTGATGAGATGCTGGCTGAGATTGATGGTACAGAATGGTCACAGATTCATAAACATACGGGACTGTCACCTGAACATTTAGAGTCAATTGCCAAAATGTATCTGGATGCGAAAACTGCCATTTTCTGTTGGGGGATGGGGATTACCCAACACCGTCACGGGACAGCCAATATTCATATGCTGGCAAACCTGATGCTGGCACGTGGCCATATTGGTCGTCCGGGGGCAGGTCTCTGTCCAGTCAGGGGGCATAGTAATGTGCAGGGTGATCGGACTATGGGCATCAATGAAAATCCAAGTGATGCACTTCTAGATAGTATTGATCGGGTTTTTGGTATCAAGTCGCCGCGTAAACATGGTTTTGGGGTGGTGGATACCATCAAGGCGATGTATGAAGGCGAGGTCAAAGTCTTTATTGGTTTGGGTGGAAACTTTGCGGTTGCCACACCTGATACGCCCTATACTCAAGAGGCATTACGCCGTTGTGATTTGACCGTTAACATTACCACCAAGTTGAATCGTAGCCATCTCGTCTGTGGCAAGACAGCCTTAATGTTGCCGTGTTTGGGACGGACCGAAGTGGATATGCAACTGCATGGACCTCAAGCAATTTCAGTCGAAGACTCAATGAGTAATGTGCATCTGTCTGCAGGTCGCAATCCGCCAATTTCAGAAAATATCTTATCCGAGCCCGATATTGTGGCGCGTATGGCGGAAGCAGCTCTGCCTGACAGTGCAGTGAAATGGCGTTGGTATATTGAAAGTTATGATCGTATTCGCGACTCTATTGCCGATGTTTTTGATGAATTTCATGATTTCAACCAACGGGTTTATCAACCGAGCGGTTTCCATTTAGAGCATCCTGCCAATCAACATGTTTGGCATACTCCAAGTGGCAAAGCCCAGTTTTTAATTACGCCATTAACAGAAGTTTATGAGGACAAGGAAAATCAGTATGCTGCGGCTTATACGGAGCAGCAAGTCTATACGCTGATGACCACACGTTCGCATGACCAATATAACACCACCTTGTATGGTTTGGATGATCGCTACCGCGGTGTATTCGGACAGCGTCGGGTTCTGTTTATGAATCAGGCGGACATTGATGCAGCAGGCTTCGTGGCAGATCAGTGGGTCGATATCGAAAGTGTGTTCTCGGATGGTGTGAAACGGATTGTACATAGTTTCCGTATTGTGCCGTATAACATTCCGCAAGGCAGTTTGGCGGCCTATTATCCCGAAACCAATCCATTGGTGGCTTTGGGTAGCCATGATAAATATGCCAAAATCCCAGCATCAAAAAGCATTCCTGTGATTCTACATGCCGGTAATGCCCCCGCGCATTTCAATTTGAATGTGGAAGTTGATCCTGAGCATGCCAATGAACGCGTCAGTAACGCATAGTTTATGGGCATCAATCTGGATGTAAAAGAGGTAAGGCGTGGACACAAAAACACGAGGCTACGAAACGGTGCAAGTGCATCGTTTCAATCATGATCGTTCTGAAAATGAAATAGACTATATTGTGCAGGAATATCCTGTTGCCTTGGTCTATAACGGCATCTCTCATGCAGTGATGATGGCGACGCCGTCAGATCTTGAGGTATTTGCCAAAGGCTTTAGTCTGTCTGAAGGAATTCTACATAGTTTAAGCGAACTGTATTCACTCGACATCCGTCAAAATGAATTGGGGGTTGAAGTCGATATGACCATTTCAACCCGTGCTTTTGTCGCATTAAAAGAGCATCGGCGTATGATGGTGGGACGCACAGGCTGCGGTCTTTGCGGGATTGAAAGTTTAAAACAACTTTATGCTGATTTACCTGTGGTCAGTACTCAAGTGCCATCAACATGGTTAAATCAGATTCCCAATGCGATTGCCCAACTCAAAGTCAGACAAAAAATTACTGCGCTCACGGGTGGTGCACATGCGGCAGCATGGGTGGTGAAAGGGCAAATCGTAGCGTTATTTGAAGATGTTGGACGGCACAATGCTTTAGATAAGCTATTGGGTTATCTGGCGGAGCAAAAGTTCAATGTTGCCGATGGTTTTGTGGTGATGACCAGTCGTGCCAGTTATGAACTGATTCGTAAGTGCGCACAATCCAATATTGCTTTACTGGCAACCATTTCTGCACCGACCAGTATGGCCATCGCAATGGCAAAGCAATCGAATCTGAGTTTAGCCAGTTTCTGTCGGGGAGATAGCTTTGTTTTATATACCGAATAATAGTAAAAATTTGTGATTATGCTGCTGACTCATGGTTTGAATTGTGTAGGATATGAGCACTAAGTTCTTCTATTCCTAAAAATTATGAATGTTCCTTTAAGATATCAACCTGTTATCAATAATCTTTCGGGTGAGAATGCCTTATTTATTGTGCTTGGAATCAATACCCAACCTGATCATTCGGGTGTAATCGATTTTCTGGCCAATTTTTCTGCATTGGTTCGAAGCCTGACCAACCGTTTTCCTCATGGTAATTTTAGTGCTTCGGTTGGTATTGGTTCTCATGCTTGGGATTTACTTTTTCCAGAGCTGAATAAACCGAAAGAGCTGGCGCCATTTCAAGAAATTAAAGGACCAAGACATACCGCAGTCGCAACGGCAGGTGATTTGTTCTTCCATATTCGAGCGAATCAAATGGCAATTTGCTATGAGTTAGCGGCAATTCTGCATGAACAACTCAAAGACGATACCTATTCGATCAGCGAAACCAAAGGTTTCCGTTACTTCGATGGTCGTGCCATTATTGGCTTTGTGGACGGGACAGAGAACCCTGAACATGAAATTGCCAAAGAAATTGCCTATGTAGGGGAAGAAGATGCAGAGTTCCTTGGCGGCAGCTATGTCTTTATTCAAAAATATTTGCATAACATGGAGATGTGGAAAGGCCTCAGCACTGAAGAGCAGGAAAAAGTCATTGGTCGCAAGAAATATGATGACGTGGAACTTGGTGATGATGTAAAACCACAAAGCGCACATAATGTGGCCAGTAAGGCACATGATGCTGAGGGCAATGAACTCAAAATTTTAAGAGCCAATATGCCATTTTCCAATCCAACAGAAGGAGAGTACGGTACCTTCTTTATTGGCTACTCACGCTCGTTTAACATTACCAAAACCATGCTTGAAAATATGTTCTTGGGTAAGGAAACAGGACATGTTGATCGTTTATTAGATTTTAGTACACCTGTTTCAGGCAGTTTATTCTTTGTGCCTACCTTTGACTTTCTCGAAGATTTGGGTGAATAAATTAAATCAGCTGAAATAGAATATTTCATTTCAGCTGAACATCATGATGCTGCAATGAGATAGTGTTGTAATTGAGTGCGGAATTGATCTGGAATACGCTCCGATTTTTGCGTACTGAAATTAAAATATACCTGAACCGCTTTGCCACGCGCGACACAATGATCATTTTGCCAAGCTTCATGCGCAACAATGAATGAAGAATTGCCGATATGCTCAATCCAGGTTTTGATTTCAATATCCGCACCATAATAAATCTGCGCCACAAAATCGACTTCGACACGTGCCAGAATCAAAGGCAGATTTTTGATTTCCATACTTGGATTAAAGAGACGAAAAACGGGTTCGCGTGCAGTTTCAAACCAGCCTGTAATCACGGTATTGTTGATATGTCCGAATGCATCGGTTTCATAGAATCTTGGTGTAATCGAAAGTGTAAACATAATTAAGCAATTATTTTCTTATTTAAACCTAAATACTATAAGGGCTGAGTCTGTAAAAATCAGCCCAAATAATAGACTTAAGCGTTTACGAATCCTGAGAAAAACCACCACCGAGCGCTTTATACAATTCGATCTGATTATTCAATTTGGTTTGTTCCAGCATCAATAAACCTTGTTGGGCTGCATAAGCAGAACGTTGTGCGTCCAAAACTGTTAAATAACTATCAATACCCGCTCTAAACCGAGCCGTAGATAATTTATAGGTCGTATCGGTTGCTGAGACCAAACGGCGTTGTGCACTTAAACGTTCTTCAATATGGGCATGCGCAGCAAGTGCATCATTGACCTCTCGGAAAGCAGATTGAATGGCTTTTTCATAATCAGACAAGGCAATTTTTTGCTCAGTTTCTGCAATTTTAATATTGGCTTTACGGGTGCCCCAATCAAAAATCGGAACATCAATACTTGGGCCAACTGACCAAGAAAAACCACCCGACTTAAATAAATCTTTCAGATCGCTCGAAGCGTATCCCGCTGATCCAGTCAGGCTAATGGTTGGGAACAAACGTGCTTTGGCTGCGCCAATATTGGCACCTGCGGCACGAAGTTGATATTCAGCAGCTTTGAGGTCTGGTCGATTATTCAGTAATTCACTGCTTAAGCCAGTGGAAAATCTGGTTTCCGCGGTAATGCGCTGAAGTGCACGATTGGGCAGGAGGTTTTGGGGAATGGCTTGACCTGCCAATAAGTTAAGTAAGTTTTGTGCTTGTGAAACTTGTGTCTTATAAGCCGCCACATCATTTCGGGCCGTTTCAACTGAAATCTGTGCCTGACGTAGCGGGACTTCACTATCAATCCCGACATCAAAGCGTTTTTTGTTGAGGTTGTAGGAATCCAGTTGTGCTTTTAAGGTCTGTTCTGCAAGGTCTAAATTGGCTTGCGCAAAGGCATAATCTAGCCATGCTTGGCTCACTTGGCTGACTAAACTAATTTGAGTGGCTTCTCGGGCACTTTGCGTGGCAAAGTAATTATTCAGTGCCGCATCCTTTAGACTTTGTACACGCCCCCAGAAATCCAGTTCATAGGCGGTCACACCAAGACCCACTTGAAAGGTCGAGTAAGGATTATTGGGGTTCACCGCAGGGTTGACCTGTCGAACTGCACTGCCATTTGCACCAATAGTGGGGAACTGGTCATTCTTGCTGATTTGATATTGTTGCTGCGCACGCTGAATATTCAGTGTTGCAGTACGTAAGTCACGATTGTTATTTAAACTGATATCAATCACTTGTAGTAAACGTGCATCGGCAAAGAATTGTTTATAGCCCTGAATGGCAATTGAAGAGCCAGTTTCTGTTTGTGTAAAATTTTGTGGAATATCAGATTTGATCACAGGTTGGGGTGCCTGCATATTCATACATGCCGTCAAGGCCATTGAAAGCGTAGAAACAAGCAGGCCACGAGATAAGACAGTCGTTTTAGACATGGTCTTCTCCAAATAATATAAAAATGAAGGCAGAGCAGGGGCAGAGGAAACAAGTTGATTTCCTCTGCCCATTGTCAGTTAAGATGGATTTTTGCTTTTCGAAGCAAACAGCTTTTCAACTGCACCCAGAATGAAAATGAAGAAGACGGGGACAAAGAAGATCGCCAGAATCGTGGCTGAAATCATGCCACCAAACACACCTGTACCTAAGGCATGCTGTGTTTCTGAACTGGCACCTGATGCAATGACCAATGGAATCACACCACAGGTAAAGGCCAGCGAAGTCATCAGAATCGGACGTAAACGAAGTTTAGCTGCTGCAACTGTAGCCTCAATTAAACTCATACCTTCTTCTTTTAACATCTTGGCAAATTCGACAATCAGAATCGCATTCTTGGCCGATAAACCGATAATGGTAATCAGGCCAATTTTAAAGAACACATCATTCATTAAACCACGAGACATAATCGCAACCACGGCGCCAAAAATACCCAATGGCACCACCAGCATCACTGAAAGTGGAATGGCCCAACTTTCATAAAGCGCAGCAAGAACCAGAAATACGACCAGCATAGAGAGCGCAAGTAAGAATGCCATCTGTGATTCAGATTGCTTTTCTTGCAGTGAAATACCGGTCCATTCATAGCCGATGCCTTTTGGTAATTTGGCAATCAGGTTCTCCATTTCACGCATGGCATCGCCTGATGACGTATCGAAGTTTGGAATACCTGCAATACTTAACGATGGGCGGCCGTTATAGCGGTTATATTGCTGTGGCGCTTTATTCCATTGCGGTGTGACCACTTCAGATAAAGAGACCAATTGTCCATTTGAACCCATCACTTTCAGATTCAAAATATCTTTTAATTGCATCCGGGATTTAGCATCAACTTGCACAATCACTTGTTGCATACGTCCCTGATTTGGGAAGTCATTGATATACATCGAACCCATTGAGGTTGAAATGATGTCAGAAACGTCAGAGAATTTCACACCAAGAACATTCAATTTAGCACGGTCAATTTTTAAAGAAATATTGTCACCTTGCGGTAAGCCTTCATTCCAGACCATATAGAACTTCTTATTTTTGGCTGCCATTTGCATTAACTGGTCTTGTGCAGCTAAAAGCGCAGGCATACCTAAATTTGCTCGATCTTGTAAACGTAAGCTGAAACCGGCAAAAGTCCCAAGTTCATCAATAGCTGGTGGAAGTACAGCCATGGTCGCGCCTTCTTTGCTATGTGCCATGGTCTTATTGACGGAGTTGGTCATCTCGGTTGCAGTTGCAGTACGGTCTTTAAAATCATTCAGTGTCGTGAACGCGACAGCAACGTTTTGTCCAGCACCACTAAAGCCCCAACCCATAATCGTAGTGTTACTTTTTACATTTGGATTGTCTTTTAAGCTGTTTTCAAACTCATTTACCACACCTCGCGTTCTTTCTGCAGTTGCATCCGAAGGCAATTGGAATGAGGTCATGAACCAGCCTTGATCCTCTTCAGGCATGAATGCCGTTGGCCAATATTTCATACCTGCAAAGGTAAGACCTGTAATCACCACAAAGATCGCCATCATTGGAATACTATGTTTGACCACTTTCAGCAGGATCAATTCATATTTTTTGGTGACTTTATCAAAGCTACGATCAAACCACGCAAAGAAACCTTTCTTTTGATGGTGGCCATCGATTGGTTTCAAAATCGTGGCACATAGTGCAGGGGTTAAGATCAATGCCAATAACGCAGAGAACAGAATGGACACTGACATGGTTAAGGTGAATTGTTGATAGATAATCCCGACCGAACCACTGGCAAAAGCCATTGGTAAAAACACCGCCGCTAGAACTAAGGTAATACCAATAATTGGACTGGTGATTTCTTTCATGGCTTTGGAGGTGGCTTCTTTCGGTGGCAGACCTTCAGTTGCCATAATCCTTTCGACGTTTTCCACCACTACAATTGCATCGTCGACGATAATCCCGATCGCGAGCACCATGCCAAACATGGTCAGCACATTAATCGAGAAGCCTGCAAGTAACATCACCGCAAAGGTACCCAACAAAGCAATCGGTGCAACAATCGCTGGAATTAGGGTATAGCGAACATTATGCAGGAATAGATACATTACAATGAAAACCAGAATCATGGCTTCAAGTAAGGTATGAATCACTTTTTCGATTGAAATTTTTACGAAAGGCGCTGTGTCATAAGGAATACTAAATTGCATGCCTTCAGGTAAATTGAGTTTTAATTCTTCAATTTTTGCTCTGACGCCTTCAGCCGTTTTTACTGCATTGGCACCTGGGCTAAGCTGAATCGCGGCAGCAGTGGCAGGTTTACCATTTTCTAGAATTGCAAAGTTATAGGCTTGTGAACCCATCTCCACATTAGCAACGTCAGATAGTTTAATCACACTACCGCTAGTCTTACTTTTGAGACTGATATTTTTAAATTGTTCAACATCGCCTAATTGACCTTGTGCCGAGAGTGGAACGGTAATCAGTTGACCTTTGACAGCAGGGAGGTCTCCCAGTCGACCTGGCGCAATCTCGACGTTATTTTCACGGATGGCATTGTTGACATCACTAATCGACAGTCCATAGGACACCAGTTTATTTGGATCAACCCAGATCCGCATGGCTTTTTCAGCACCGAAGGATTGGACTTTACCGACACCTTCAACACGTTTCAGTTCTTCCACCACATTACGGACTAAATAGTCACTGAGATCAACTTCAGAATACTGACCACTGGGAGAATTGACACCGACTAACATCAAGAAACCAGATGAGGAGGCTTCTACTTGCAAACCTTGTTGGCGAACCACTTGAGGTAAACGTGCTTCAACAGCCTTGATTTTGTTCTGGACATCCACCTGTGCCATTTCAACATCGGTACCTGGTTTAAAGGTTGCAGAAATTTGGGCCGTACCAGAGGTATCTGTAGTCGCGCTATAGTAAAGCAGGTTTTTAACCCCAGATAATTCCCGTTCGATCAAAGTCACAACGCTGTCATTGATCGTTTTAGGAGTTGCACCCGGATATACCGCAGTAATGTTGACTTGAGGCGGTGCCACACTTGGAAAGCGGGCAATCGGGAGTTTGGGAATACTAAGGACCCCAAATAAAATAATGAAAATCGCAATCACCCATGCAAACACAGGGCGGCGAATGAAGAATTGTGACATCATCACTGAGCTCCTAATGTTGCGGGTACTTTCCACGGACTTATTTCAAGTTTTTGATTGGGTTGAATACGCTCAACACCTTCTACAACCACTTTATCGCCTGTTTTAAGGCCTTTATTGGCGATATAGAACTGATCATATTGTTGTCCCAGTTCAACTGGACGAATATCTGCTGAACCTTTGGCATTGATCACATAAACTTGAGGATCGCCGTTAATATTGCGTTGAATCGCTTGGGCTGGAATCAGTAAAGCTTGAGGAACTGAAGCACGGTCAATGCTGACACGTACATACATGCCTGGAAGAAGTTTACGTTCTGGGTTTTGCACCTCAATTCGAATAGTGACATCACCTGTTTCTGGATCGACATTGATATCTTCAAACAGCATCTTGGCAGTGACGTTATAAGGTTTGCCGTGGCTATTTGAAATCCGCACGGTTTTTTCATTATTGGCAGATAACTCACCACTTTGTAATGCGGCCTGTAAATGTTCGTACTCACTAATTGACTGTTTTACATCAACATAAACTTTATCAATCTGTTGTACGGTTGCCATGGTATTGGCATCGCCTTGGCTGACCAATGCACCTTCAGTCACAAACGATTGTCCGATCCGACCAGAAATCGGGGCACGGACAGTAGCGTATTGCAGATTCAGATTTTGGCGAGTGAGCAAAGCTTTCATCTGTGCAACATCTGCTAAGGCTTGACGATATTCAGCCTGTGCATTACTGACTTCTTGTTTACTGATTGCATTACTTGGTAGCAATTGTTCATAGCGCTCTAACTGAACTTTTAAACGTGCCACTTCAGCTTCAGCTTTGTTGAGTGAAGCACGATTACTATTTACATCTGCCTGAAAGGTCTCTGCATTAATTTTATACAATGCTTGTCCAGCTTTGACTTCACTGCCTTGTCTGAATAAGACTTTTTCAATAATGCCACCCACCTGAGGTCGGATTTCAGCAGTTCGGAATGCTTGTACGCGAGCAGGAAGGTTTTCGCTAAAATTCACAGATTGCGGTTGAATATTTAACACACTTACTTTTGCTGGGGGCGTCTCAGCGGGCTTCGCCTGTTCAGAACCACAGCCTTGTAATACAAGCCCGATGGATAAAAATAATGGAAGTAATAGATGCTTTTGCATTCTGTCCAAACCTTGGGAGTTTTTGATGCTGCTATTATTTTCCAGCTTTGTGTAACCAACATCGGGGAAGTATGGAAAAAGTGTGGAGATTTACAGATAAATCATCGTATGATGAATAGATTGTTTTATTTGCCAAGATGGTTATGTTTGAGCATTCTTTTTCTTTTGATTGTCAGGATAAGTTGATTCTCGTGGTCGAGGATGAGTATGAGATAGGCGATATTATCGAACACTATCTCAAACGCGAAGGTATGCGCGTGATTCGTGCCATGAATGGTAAGCAAGCCATTGAAACACATGCTGCACAACCGATTGATTTAATTCTACTCGATATTAAATTGCCTGAACTGAATGGTTGGGATGTGCTCAATAAAATTCGTCAAAAGGCGCAAACCCCAGTCATTATGTTGACTGCACTTGATCAGGATATTGATAAGGTGATGGCATTAAGAATTGGTGCAGATGACTTTGTGGTCAAGCCTTTTAATCCGAATGAGGTCGTTGCGCGCGTACAGGCTGTGCTAAGACGGGCTCAGCAAAACAGTCAACCCATCAACAAAAATCTCATCTATAAAAACATCGAAATTAATACCGATATTCATAGTGTCTATGTTCATCAACAAGACAAAAAAGTCATGCTTAGCCTTACCCTGACCGAATATAAAATATTAATGCAAATGATTGATCATCCTCATAAAGTTTTTACGCGAGGTGAGCTTTTAAATCACTGCCTGTCAGATAGTGATGCTTTGGAACGCACAGTCGACAGCCATGTAAGTAAGCTGAGAAAAAAACTGGAAGAACACGGTTTGCAACAGATGTTAATCAATGTGCGAGGGGTGGGTTATCGACTTGATCATCCACAAGATGCATAAGCCTTAATTATAAATACTCAAAAGAACCCATTTGGAAAATTGAGATGAAAAACAAGTCAGGTATTAGTAAACAGCTCTTTATTGCCTTAAGTATTGTGAACTTAAGCGTGACACTTTTTTCTATCCTGCTTGGCTATTTTATTTATAACTATGCCATTGATGCCGGCTGGATTACGCTAAGCTCTTTACAGGGGGACTGGACTGAATTCCATTTTGTTGACTGGATTTGGTTATCGACGGTCATTTTTTGTGGCGCGGTGATTTCCTTGATCATCGGTATGCACCTTGCTCAACGCTTTATTAAACCGATTAATTATCTGGCGGAAGCTGCCCAAAAAATTAGTCAGGGAGATCTTTCAGCCAGAGCAGATGACAGTCAGATTCACTCTGCTGAAATTTCTGAACTGATGCATAATTTTAATAATATGGCGAAAAAATTAGAAAGTTCAGTGGAAAATGCTCAGGTGTGGAATGCCGCAATCGCCCATGAATTAAGAACTCCCATCACTATTTTACAAGGGCGTTTACAAGGTGTTCTTGATGGTGTGTTTAAACCTGATGAAGCTTTATTTAAAAGTTTGTTAGGACAAGTGGAAGGTCTATCACATCTGGTGGAGGATTTGCGGACTTTAAGTCTGGTTGAGAATCAGCAACTCAGATTACATTATGAAGCTGTTGATCTAAAAGTGCTTGCAGATAACGTATTGAAACTGTTTGAACATCGTTTACAGCAAGCAGGATTAGAACCTGTACTTGAGATGTCAACGACACCAGTCCATTGTGACCAGCGTCGTATTGAACAAGTTTTTATGGCATTGATTGATAATGCGATTCGCTATGCCAATGCGGGAAAACTGAAAATTTCTTCGCTTCTGATCGCCCAAGAATGGGTGCTGCAAATTGAAGATCAAGGGCCGGGTATTGCAGAGCAATACCAGCAAGACTTATTTAATCCTTTCTTTAGATTAGAACAGTCCAGAAATAAAGAATTTGGGGGAACGGGATTGGGTTTGGCGGTTGTTCATGCCATCGTTATTGCGCACAAGGGCTCTATTGAGTACCTTAATCCACAACAAAACAGCGTGTTCAGAATCAAACTTCCTGCTAAGCCCCAGCCTTAGCCAATTCGGCCTCAATATAACTGATAATCATGGTACTGAGGCCCTTTACCATTTCATCAAAGCTGATTTGCGGGTTGGGCAGGGTTAAGTGACGGGCAACGTTGAAAATACTGCTGTTAATACTGATATACGCAGTTACGCTGAGGTTATTCACTTTTAAATAGCGGGGATGACGAATCATGTATTTCATTAACACCTCCATCAGTGCCATCTCAATCTGACTAATATATCTTTCGTATTTCAATTCAGTCGCATAGCGTAGACAAATGAGATAACGATCGTCATCACGAGTCAGTAAATCTCTAAATGTATAGAAAATCATTTCGAATAAAGGCTCTAGCTCTTGTTCGATCATGATGGGCGTCAGCTCTTTCACCATATCCAAGACTTCTTTGACAAAGGTTCTTGCCATAGCATCATAAATTTCTTCTTTATTTTTAAAATATTCATAAAGAGATCCAACACTGACACCTGCAATGTCTGCAATATGTCGTGTAGTGGTGCCGCTGGTACCATTGGTTGCAACGGCAATAAAGCCTGCTTCAATAATCGTGTCTACGGTCACTTTCGAGCGTGACTGACGTGGTTTTCGTGTCGCCATGAAGTCTTATTGTTAAAATCCGAACATAATGTCAGATTAACATGTGGGTCAATGTGTGAAAAGGATTAGTTCATTAATCCGAACAAGTAAAATTACAGGTTTTTAATATGTGTTCTTTAGGATGTAATAAATAAGTATTTATGAAATACATCAATTCATTTTTTAGAAAATATTAATTTTTTAAATTGTTTTAATTTATTGATAATTATTAAAAATAAATTATTTTTTAATAAAGTATGTAGCTTTTAAAGCAAAGATTGCTTTAAGGCTGATCGAGAAAATATTTATAAATCAGTGTAAAAATTACCCGAATTGAATCCGAACATAAGATCGGTTTACAGTTGTCTCATACGAAGAAATGGTTCTGAAAAATCTCCCGAATATTTTTTCGTACCTTCCTGAAATATGGAGATGCGAAAAAGAGATGAACCAGACGCAAAGAATGTAAAAGGGCAAATGACGCTCAAGTGCAGTAGGTAGGTGTAGCCATGATTAGCAGCACATTGAAGAAAGGTTTAAATCTATTTAAATCGAACCCGATAACTGAGCAAATCGATTTTGCGAGTAAAAAAACAATTCCAATTCGCCACTTGGCAATCGGATTTGAAGGCAAACAAGTTGATCTATCATTTTATATGAACAATCAATTCGCAACGATTTTTTTCGCAACACTTTCAGTGTTTCTGACCTATGGTGAAGATTTGGTGATTGAAACCGCTCGCCATCATCGTGATCAACTGAAAGATCCGATTTTAAAACAACGCGTCACTTCATTGATTGGCCAGGAAGCAATTCACTCAAAACTACATAATGAGTTTAATGATGCAATTGTTGAGCTTGATTATCCAGTCAGACTTTATCGTTTCTTGGGTGAAAAATTCTTTGATTACATTTTCTTAAAATTTCCTCAACCGCTCAAGCTCTCATTGATGGCTGGGATCGAGCATTTTACTGCGGTATTGGCGGAATACATGATGGCGCATGAACAGAACTTCTATTTCTCTGATGATGCCAAAACACGTGCTTTATGGATGTGGCATATGCTGGAAGAGTCTGAGCATAAAGATGTTGCCTATGATGTCTATCAAACACTGAATGGTAATTATGCCTTACGGATTTCGGGTTTCTTGCTTGCCTATTTCACCATTCTGGGATTGATTCCATTTTCGGCAACCATGGTGCCAATCTTACGTAAACCTCAAGAAATGCTGACTTCGAAATTCTGGAAAGATGCACGTCGTGGTGTCAAGCTGATCTTTAGTCCGAAGGATGGTGTATTTGGTAGTACCCAAGGTCGTATTTTTGATTATTTACGTACCGATTTCCATCCGAATGATCATGATGCATCTGCATATTTTGAATATTACGAAAAGAAACTTCTATCAGAAGGTGGGGCCTTATATCCATTCTTTGTGAAGGAATTTACGCCAAAGGTACAAGCCGCATAAGGCTGAATGATGTATGCACAGTATATCTGTTATTGCGCGCTGAGTTGGCAAAAAAGCTCAGCGTGTGATGAGCAGTTTGGTTCTTGTTGCCGTTATTTCGCTCATGCACTATGCAAATAACCATTCTCAACTGACCCGTGTATGGGGTGATGCATCCCAACTTAACGTTTAAGAATCGAAGTTGTTAAAGTTGCAGAAATAATCTTATAGACAACTTTACGATTTTTGATGGATGCATTGCTGTTTGATTTTATTTTACTCTCCCTATAGGAATTAAGACATGGTCGCTCAAGTTCTTCGCAATGTCTTCTCAGACAAACTCAGTACCAAATATCAAGGGATCGTTCAGAACCTTGCGAGTAAATCACCGATTCCAATACGTCATTTTGATTTTAAGTTCAATCCAAATGAATTGGATGAAAAGTTTTTTTTAAATAAAGAGTTAGCAACCTCCTATTTTCATGCTTTATCCATCTTCTTAACCTTTGGAGAAGATGTGGTCATCGATACTGCACGTCATCATCGTGATTTTATTGAAGACCCGATTTTAAAACAAAGACTGACTTCACTGATTGGACAAGAAGCGATTCATTCAAAAATCCATAATCAATTTAATGATGAAGTACTAAAGGAAAATGGCTATCCCGTTGAGTTGCTACGAGCCATTGCCGATAAAGTATTTGAATATGGTATCTACAAGCTACCGCAATCTTTACAGCTTTCATTAATGGTCGGGATTGAACATTACACTGCCGTACTTGCTGAATTTATGATGCAACATGAATACTACTTGCTGGGTTCGCAAGATGAACGTCAGCGCGCTATGTGGATGTGGCACATGCTGGAAGAATCTGAACATAAAGACATTGCTTATGATGTCTTCCTTGAGTTATCAGGTAATTATTGGCTCAGAATTACAGGCTTCTTGTTAGCAAGTTTAACGATTCTTGGCGGGGTGTCATTGGGAGGATATCTGATGCCATTCGTGCGTAAACCCAGCAATTTGGTTAATCCACGCTATATGAAAGATATTGTGGAAAGCACTGCGTTGTTATTTGGCAGTGAACGTGGGGTATTTGGCAGCAGTTTCATGCATATTCTGGAATATCTACGTCCAAGCTTTCATCCCAACGACCATGATACCACTACTTATATGGCCTATTACAAAGAGCGGTTATTAAACCCTGAAACAGGCTTATTAACGCCTTATTTCCTTAAAGAGTTTGTACCACCTGTACGTGCAGCTTCTGCATAACAAGATCGCTGGAAAATAAAATGAAATTATTTGGGAAAAAAAACAAACCAAGCCAAAAGGCATTTGCTGTGGTGACTGGTGCGGGAAGCGGTATTGGTCGTAGTTTTGCGCTTGAGTTGGCAAAACGTGGTGGCACAGTGGTCTGTTCAGATATCAATCTCGAGGCAGCCAAAGAAACTGTTGTATTAATTGAAAGCCTAGGAGCAAAAGCCTTTGCTGTGAAATGTGATGTTGGTAATGCCAAGCAAGTGGAAAAACTGGCAGAGCAAGCGGAGCAGTTAATGCAGCATCCAACTACATTGGTCATTAACAATGCTGGTGTGGGGCTAGGTGGCAAGTTTGATGAAACTTCGCTGGAAGACTGGAAATGGGTTTCTGACATTAACTTGTGGGGAGTCATCCATGGGTGCCACTATTTTGTACCGAAGTTTAAGCAACTTGGTCATGGTGCAATTATTAATGTGGCCTCTGCAGCGTCATATACCGCTGCACCTGAAATGACAGCATATAACGTGACCAAAGCGGGGGTACGTGCATTATCGGAAACGCTTTCTGCCGAGCTTCGAAAACATAATATCAAGGTGAATGTACTTTGTCCGACGCTGGTACCGACCAACATCATTAAAAATGGCAAGGTTCCACATAAAGGTATTCTGGATTATGCACTGACCAATTTGGCATTTACCACCAGTGACAAGGTGGCAAAATTGACACTAGACCGTTTGGATAAAGATCAGCTTTATACCATCCCACAAATTGATGCCAAGCTATTCTGGTTAATGAAACGTACTGCTCCGAATTTATATGCCAAATTCTTGGGTAACTCATACCGATTCATGAAGTAACCCAAAGTGAAGACACATTTTTAAGTATTGAAATAAGCGAAAACAGCACAGGCAATTTGCTTATTTCAGTTGGATGAATAAAGGATATTTTAAATGACAGCTCAAGCAAAAAAATTAAACTCAGCTGAAGGAAAGGCATTACCACAACATATCTATGACACCTTTATTGTGGGTGCAGGTATTTCAGGGATTGCAACTGCGATTCGCCTTGATCAAGTAGGGTACAACAATTACAAGATTATTGAAAAAGCGACACGTGTGGGGGGAACCTGGCGTGAAAATACTTATCCAGGATGTGGCTGTGATGTGCCATCGGCACTGTATTCATACTCTTTTGCACCAAGTGCAAAATGGAGCCATTTATTTGCTCGTCAACCTGAAATTCTGAGCTATTTAGAAGAAGTCAGTCAAGATTTTGGGGTGAGCTCAAAAATAGAGTTTGGTACTGAGTTGCTCAATGCGGCATGGGACAATCAACGAAATTTATGGGTCATGGACACCAATAAAGGGCAATTCTTGGCCCGGACCACCATTTTTGCTACAGGGCCAATTACCGAGGCTCAAATTCCTAAGCTTGATGGGTTAGAGACCTTTAAAGGAGAAATGTTCCATTCGGCAAAGTGGAATCATGACTACGATCTGACTGGCAAGCGTATTGCAGTAATTGGGACTGGTGCATCCGCGATTCAGTTTGTACCTCAGATTCAGCCTTTAGCTAAAGAATTATATGTCTATCAACGTACCGCGCCGTGGGTGGTGCCTAAGCCAGACACTGACCTTGGTGATGTGAGCAAAGCACTAATTGAAAAATTCCCATTGATTCAAAAAACCTGGCGCAAAACGGTTGCGCAGTCACTGAATGCGATTAACTTTGGTTTACGTAATCCAGCTGTGTTAAAACCTGTGGGTGAATTAGCCAAACTGATTTTACGTTTCCAGATCGAAGATCCTGAATTACGCAAAAACGTAACGCCGAACTTTACCATCGGCTGTAAACGTCTTTTATTCGCTAACAACTATTATCCAGCCTTACAGCAGCCGAATACTAAGCTTATTCCGCATGGACTGGTAAAAGTTGAAGGGAATACGGTAGTTTCTGCCAATGGTGAACGTCACGAAGTGGATGTGATTATTTGGGGAACTGGTTTTGAAGTATCCCATCCACCGATTGGCAAACGTGTGAGCAATGAAAAAGGGCAGATATTGAATGATCTGTGGAAAAGCAGTTCACCGGAAGCCTATTTAGGCACCAGTATTGAAAATGTACCGAATGCTTTCTTGGTATTGG
Source organism: Acinetobacter sp. NBRC 110496 (assembly GCF_000876115.1). NCBI lineage: Bacteria > Pseudomonadati > Pseudomonadota > Gammaproteobacteria > Moraxellales > Moraxellaceae > Acinetobacter > Acinetobacter sp. NBRC 110496. The sequence goes on along the minus strand of NZ_BBTF01000019.1, from coordinate 18,095 downwards.
GACCAAATGTGTTGGTCTATGACTCTTTTATTGGTTTGGCAGAAGCACAACTCGACTACATTGTAGATGGTTTACTCAAGATCAGAGACAAAGGCATTGCCAAACTCAACATTAAGCCTGAAGTGATTAAGCAGCATAATGAATTGGTACAAAAACATCTAAAAACCACGGTATTTAATGCAGGTGGCTGTAAGAGTTATTATTTAGATGCCAATGGCCGTAACTTTGCTGCTTGGCCTTGGTCATTGAAGAAGTTAAAGCAACGTTTAAAACAGATGGATTTAAATGATTACCAAGTGACCTATCAAACTGAAAAAACCAACTGATTTTTAGCTTAATCATCAAAAGCAGTAAATTTTGTCTCGTGATGGAATTTGCTGCTTATTTTTTGCAAGATAGAAAGAAATACAGGAAAAAAAAGATGAAAGAAGGACAGTCGAGCCGAACTGCTGAGGCTGCGGCAGCATTACGTGCCAATCATTTTCAAAATGCGAATAACCCAGTGTTTTCAGATCCCTTTGCGCTTGAGTTGACCAGCAGGGGCTGGAAGAAATTACTGACCACGCCACTGACAGTTAAGGTGATGAATTCAGCTGTATTTAACCGTACTTTAGGCTTATTGACAGGACAGGTGGTTGGACGCTCCCGTTATGCTGAAGATCAACTCAAGGCCGCCATAGCACGAGGCGTAACGCAATATGTACTGGTTGGCGCTGGATTGGATTCTTTTGCCTTGCGACAAGCACAGCAGCATCCACAACTCAGGATTTTTGAAGTCGACCATCCTGATACCCAAGCCGTTAAACAAAACAAACTACATCAATTGGGTGAGCTGCCAGAGAATGTGGAATTTGTTGCCATCGATTTTGAAAAGGAGTCGATTGCTGATGCATTGGCACGCAGCACTTTTCAACAGGAGCATACTGCTTTTTTCTCATGGCTGGGAACAACTCATTATCTGGAACCTGAAACGACGTTGAAAACCTTGGCCAGTATTGCAAAGATTGCAGTGAGAGAGAGTGAAGTGGTGTTGGATTATTCGATTGATTATCGCGAGTTGGATGGGATAGAGCGTTTGGGGACTTTGTTTGTCTCTCAATTTACCCGTTTTCTGAAAGAACCTTTAAAAGGGCAATTTAGACCCAAGGCATTGCATCAGGCAGTCACGCAAATGGGTTATATCGTTATTGAGGATTTATCTGGCAATGGTTTGAGTGAGCGTTATTTTCATGCTCGTCCTGATCATATCCGTCATACCATTGCGACACATATGTTACATCTACAGTTGCAGAGTATTTGATGTAATTAAATAAAAAGCCCTTAAATGCATTTGAGCATTTAAGGGCGTATGGATTAACGGCGATTATTATAAACAGCCATGGCTGCAGGAAGATTTTTACGCATATCGCTAATACGCTGACTGTTAGATGGGTGAGTTGACAAGAACGAGCCGCCAGCACCAGCGCCATCTAAACGATTCATCTTTTCCCACAAGCTGATTGCTGCATTTGGGTTATAGCCCGCTTTTGCCATAAGCATCAAACCACCGTAATCGGCACGACTTTCCAAATTACGAGAGTAAGGTAGACCAATACCCACTTGGCTGCCTAAATCGATTGCAGCACTGCCTAGATCACCAATGCTGCTGCCAGCATAAGATTTACCAATACCAATCGCAAGATTGGTTAACGCTTGAGCGCCAATTTTACTTTTGGCATGTTCTTCAAGCGCGTGAGTCATTTCATGTCCCATCACCGCTGCAATTTCATCATTGGTCAAATTGAGCTTGTTGACAATACCTGTATAGAAAACAACTTTACCGCCTGGTGCAACATAAGCATTCACGGTATCAGATTTTAATACAGCCAGTTGCCAATCAAAACGCTGACCAGTCTGGTTCATTTGATCCGCATACGGTTTTAAGCGGTTAAATACAGTATTGATACGCTGATACGTACTTGAGCTGCTATCCAGCTGATTTTTTGCACGTGCTTCCTGAGTCATTTTTGAGAAGCTTTGTGCTGATTGAGCATTTAAAGTTGCGCTATCTGCGCCAGCCATGTCTGCGAAAGAGGCACAGCCAGAAATTGTCATTACGGTTACAGCACAAAGGCTCAAAGCGAATTTCTTCATACTTATTCTCTCCAAATCAGTATCTTATGAATATAGTCGTGATCAGGGTGGATTATAGAAAATGTTAGCGATAGTTAATATTCTGAATAGCTCTATAATCATTGTAATTATGTAATCAGCCAAGCTTATTGTTTGCTCAAAAATAAAAGCCAGTGACAGGCACTGGCTTGGTTAGAATCAATCCGATCTCAGATCAAATTAATCCTCATTATCATATTCATCTTCAGAGAAGGTGTTTTCTTCTAGAGAAGCATCAAAAATAAGGATGGCTTTACCGTCAGTCTGGATCATGCCTTGATCTTCAAGTGTCTTGAGGACACGGCCAACCATTTCACGAGAACAACCGACAATTCGACCAATCTCTTGGCGGGTGATACGAATCTGGCGGCCATTCGGCAAAATCATTGCCTCAGGCTGTGCAGATAAGTCAATTAAACAACGCGCGATACGACCTGACACATCAATGAAGGCCAGATCAGTCACTTTACGTGTGGTGTTTTTAAGACGGCGTACCAGCTGGGCAAATACTGCATAGCTCAAATCTAGGTATTGCTTGCTTAACTCATGGAAATTGTCATAGGAAATTTCTGCAATTTCGCAGACATCTCGCGTACGTACTTCTGCGGTACGTTGAGGGTTCTTTTCAAAAAGCCCCATTTCACCAAAGAAATCACCAGGGTTGAGGTAAGCAACAACGATTTCTCGTTCGTCATCTTCACGTAAGATAATTGACACTGAACCTTTTAATATTAAATACAGTGATTTTGATTCCGTTCCAGCGTCAACAATCGTGGTGCGTTTAGGGTATCTATTAATATGAGCACGTTTTAGCAGAGCTTTTACTGATTCAGGCAGTTGGCCTGGTGATAAAGCATCAGTGCTAAGTTGTGAAAAATTTGAAGTCATGCTTAAAATTTCCGAATTTGGATAAAACCGATCGCACAGACTCTTGATAGAGCCTTTTCTACACAGAAGAGATGAAATTCCTTATCAACTCATTTTATGTTAGTGTACAAGAACAGAGTAAATTTATAACGTTTTTCGGGTAGTTGCAATGCAAACAAGTGTACATTGGTTAGAGAATGTTGCTTTTGAGGCGAAATCAGAAAGTGGCCACACTGTGGTGATGGATGGTTCTGCTGAATATGGAGGTGAAAACCGTGGTCCACGTCCTATGGAGTTGATTTTAATGGGACTTGGTGGGTGTGCTTCGTTTGATATTGTGACGATTTTAAAGAAATCTCGCCAAGATGTGACGGATGTTGTATGTCAGCTTAAAGCAGAAAGAGCAGATGCCATTCCAGCAGTATTCACAAAAATCCATTTGCATTTCGTGGTCACTGGCAAAGCAGTAAAAACCAAGCAAGTTGAAAAGGCCGTTGAACTCTCCGCCGAGAAATATTGCTCAGCCAGTAAAATGCTTTCAGATGGCGGTGTTGAAATCACCCATGATTTTGAAATTATTGAAGCTGCTTAAGTTATAAATTATTAAGTTCTACTAAAAAGTGATCTATTTTTATAGATCACTTTTTTATAAGCTTTTCTTTTTATTTTATAAATAATTGTGGATCTACGCGAGCATTGTTCAGACTCATTCCCCAATGTAAATGTGGTCCAGTGACACGTCCAGTTTTACCGACGAACCCAAGCGTTTCTCCCTGACGAATCTGCTGCCCCTTTTGTACATTAATTTTACTCAAATGGCAGAACATGCTGACCAAGCCTTGGCCATGATCAATCAGTACCGTATTCCCATTAAAGAAATAGTTGCCTGTTGCTATCACGACGCCATTTGCAGGCGCAATGACGGTTTGTCCAACAGGTGCAGGAATATCTAGACCAGAATGCGGTGCGCGTTCTTCGCCATTGAAAAATCGTTTACGGCCGAACGAATTGCTGAATTTCCCTGCAGTAGGGCGGATAAAATTGGGGAATTGTGTCCATGCGCTCGGTGTAAATGAGCTGTAAATATCATTCTGCTCTTTGGCTTCTCTGGCATATCGATCAAGTTGTTCTTGATTAGGACTGACATAGTCCTGATTTTTGACGTTAAGGCGTTGCTCCGCATATGCATACGGTTTGATCTCTACCTGAATCGGATCGTTATTGGTGGTTAAGGTTAAAGTCCCTAAGGGTGCGGAAAGGGGAATACCAAACACGGCATAGCGCTGAGCCCCTTCTTGGGAAATCAGAACAGGTTTTTGTTGATAAAAGACTTGAGTTGTATTGGTCGTTAATGGAATCACGGCAATACCACCTGCACGCCTTGAGTCTTGTGGCAGCTGTGCAAACGCAGCATGAAGTGGAAGAAGAGAAGCAACGCTGAGTAAAATTGTTTTTAGCGACATGATGAGCATTTTTAGTTGAAGCAAAGCGTTAAGCTAAAACGTTCGCCTTAAAATCACAATAAGGATTTTGTGCAAAACAGAATAGACAGAAAAATTATACAAAAGATACTTGAAATAGATTGTTTATACACCCATATTATTACTGAGTTTTATCTCTTGATATTTTTATAAAATATTGAAAAATATATTATTTTTATTTGAAATTTTAAAAATCGTTCCCATCTTAGTGATAAGTTAAAAATTTGTTGTGAGGAATAACAAGAATGCGATTTGAAAAATTTACAAACCGCTTACAGCAAGCACTCTCAGATGCACAATCATTGGCAATGGGTAAGGATCATACTTCAATTGCAGGAATTCATATCCTGACTACCTTACTTGAAGAACCTGCCAATCTGAGTTTGTTGCAACAAGCGGGCGCTCGTTTACCAGAGTTAAAGCAAAAACTGGAACAAGCCCTGCAAAATGCGCCAACCTTGGCCAATCCTACGGGTGATATCAATCTGAATCCTGAAGCGGTAAAGGCCTTGAATTTAGCTGACCGTTATGCACAAAAGGCGGGAGATGAGTTTTTATCTACCGATTGGGTGTTGTTAAGTTTAGCGGAAACGGGTGAAACCAAAACGATTTTAAACAGCGTTGGTGTAACACCAGAGAATTTACGTAAAGTAATTGAAAATATTCGAGGAAATGACAAAGTCATGAGCAACAATCATGAAGATCAACGTGACTCACTGAATAAATATACCATTGATTTAACTGAACGTGCTTTAGCAGGCAAGCTTGATCCTGTGATTGGTCGTGACGATGAAATTCGCCGTACTATTCAGGTTTTGTCCCGTCGTACCAAAAATAATCCAGTATTGATTGGTGAGCCTGGGGTGGGTAAGACTGCGATTGTGGAAGGCTTGGCACAGCGTATTGTCAATGGTGAAGTACCTGAAGGCCTGAAGAATAAACGTGTATTGTCATTAGACCTCGGTTCATTGCTTGCAGGTGCGAAATATCGTGGTGAATTCGAAGAACGTCTAAAAGCAGTACTCAAAGACCTTGCTAAACATGAAGGCGAGATCATCCTGTTTATTGATGAGTTACATACACTCGTCGGTGCTGGTAAGGGCGATGGTGCAATGGATGCAGGCAATATGTTGAAACCTGCGTTAGCACGTGGTGAATTACGTTGTGTTGGTGCTACCACTTTGGATGAGTATCGTCAGTATATTGAAAAAGATGCTGCGCTTGAGCGCCGTTTCCAGAAAGTATTGGTCGATGAACCGAGTGTTGAAGATACGATTGCAATTTTACGTGGTCTCAAAGAGAAATATGCCACTCACCATGGGGTGCAAATTTTGGACTCGGCTATTATTGCAGCAGCGAAGATGTCACATCGCTATATCACCGATCGTCAGTTACCTGATAAGGCGATTGATCTGATTGATGAAGCAGCATCTCGTATCAAAATGGAGATCGACTCTAAGCCAGAAGCTCTAGATAAACTTGATCGCCGTTTAATTCAGTTGAAAATGCAATTGGAGGCAGTGAAAAAAGATGAAGATGCTGGCAGTAAAGCCGAAGTCAATCATCTTGAGCAGCAAATTGCTGAGAAGCAAAAAGAATACAACGATCTGGAAGAAATCTGGAAAGCTGAAAAAACACTGGTTGAAGGTGACAAGAAGGCGCAGGTTGAACTTGATCAGGCACGTGTTGCTTTAGAGAAGGCAAAACGTGAAGGTGATTTGGCAGAAGCAGCGCGTTTGCAATATGGTGTGATTCCAGAATTGCAGAAGCGTTTGGAACAAGCCGAAGTGGCTGAGGAAAATGAAGAGCCGAAGCTGATTCGTACCAAAGTCACCGAAAATGAAATTGCTGAAGTGGTCAGTGCTGCAACAGGCATTCCTGTGGCGAAAATGCTGCAAGGTGAACGTGAAAAACTGCTGAATATGGAAGAGTTCTTACATAACCGTGTGGTTGGACAAGATGAAGCAGTGGTTGCCGTGTCGAATGCAGTCCGTCGTTCACGTGCAGGTTTATCTGACCCGAACCGTCCAAGCGGCTCATTCTTATTCCTTGGACCAACAGGTGTGGGTAAAACGGAGCTGACCAAAGCATTGGCAAACTTCTTGTTTGACAGTGATGATGCCATGATTCGTATTGATATGTCCGAATTTATGGAAAAACACTCGGTCAGTCGTTTGGTGGGTGCACCTCCAGGTTATGTGGGTTATGAAGAAGGTGGTGTTTTAACTGAAGCAGTCCGCCGTAAGCCTTATAGTGTGGTGTTATTTGATGAGGTGGAAAAGGCGCATCCCGATGTGTTTAACATCTTGCTACAGGTGTTAGATGATGGACGTTTGACCGATTCGCAAGGTCGTGTTATCGACTTTAAAAATACGGTGATTGTGATGACCTCTAACTTGGGTTCACAAGATGTGCGTGAACTGGGTGAAGGGGCAACAGATGATGAAGTTCGTACTGTAGTCATGAATGCTGTTACGCAGCACTTCCGTCCTGAGTTTATTAACCGTATTGATGAACTGGTGATCTTCCATTCACTTAAAAAAGCACAGATTCGTGGTATCGCGGATATTCAGTTAGATCGTTTACGTGCACGTTTGAGTGATCGTGATATGGGCTTAACTGTGGATGATACGGCGTTTGATATATTGATTGATGCTGGTTTCGATCCGGTATATGGTGCGCGTCCACTAAAACGTGCAATTCAACAGCAAGTTGAAAATAACTTGGCTCAGAAAATACTCTCTGGTGAGTTCCAGCCTGGAGATAATATTTTGATCAAAGGTGAAGGTAGTCATCTGGTGTTCGATAAAGTAAAACTGAGCTAAGTTAAATGTGAAGGATTGACAAAAAAGATGGTGATGCAAATCACCATCTTTTTTTATATTGGTGCAATTGGTCAGATTTTTGCAGGAATATTACCAATGACATTGCGACATTATAAAAAACTTGCTAGTTTCTGAACAAATAAGAAAAAAATTCAGGATGAATTACAATGGAAAAGAATAGACATCATTGCAAAAGTGTTGGTGTAATTATGTTGATGATCGTCTTAACTTCAATGCTGCATGCTGCTCAGCCATTGAATGAGGGAACTCTTGCCTTACAAACCGCTATGCTGAACAATGCGCTGCCCAGTATTCTCATTAAAGCACAACAGGATGCCTTGAAACCTGAGGAAGAACGTTGGCGCTCACAACGGAGCCTGAGTGATAAGTACTTAGGCGAAATTCGTGTCAACACCATTTTGGGTGGCGTGTTATCGCCGCATGAAGAACAGAAGAAAGTGATGGCGGTTGATCCGAGAGACAAGAGGATAGCCACCATCAAGCCACATGAGCAACCGTCTGATCGATACATGATTTACGAATTCGATTCAGGCAATGTTCATGTGACTTATAACGATGATGTTAAAGCCGAACTGGTCGTTAGATAGCAGGGTGCTGAATTTTCCAGGCACGGTGGATTTTTTGATTGCGTTTAAAATCTAGACCAATCGTTTCGGAGGTGATTTCTTCAACTTGATACATCGCCTCAATTTCTTCATCCAGCTCAAAACCACGGTAGTTATTTGAGAAGTACAAGGTTCCATCACTGGTTAAACGATTCATTGCACGTTTGAGCAGGGATACATGGTCACGCTGTACATCAAAAGTTCCATAGAATTTTTTCGAATTCGAGAATGTTGGTGGATCAATGAAGATTAGGTCATATTGTTCATGACCTTCTTTTAACCATTCAAAACAATCACTGGCAAAGAACATATGCTGTTCATCGGCATGATCTACAGTCAAGCCGTTTAAGACAAAGTTTTCTTTTGACCAACTTAGGTAAGTATTGGACAAGTCGACACTGGTGGTGCTGGCTGCACCGCCGAGCGCAGCATGTAAGCTTGCGGTAGAGGTATAGCTATATAAATTAAGGAAGTGTTTACCACGCGCTTCTTTGGCAATACGCAAACGAATTTGACGGTGATCAAGGAATAGCCCTGTATCTAGATAGTCGGTCAAGTTCACCAAGATACGCGCTTTGCCTTCTTGTACGATAAAACGTTTAGATGCGGTACTTTGTTTAGTGTATTGATTACTACCTGCTTGACGTGCACGGGTTTTAATGAAGATGGCATCACGGCCTAAACCTGTCACAGCACGAATCGCTGCAAGCGCCAAGTTAAAGCGTTTTTTAGCTTTTTCTGGGTCAATGCTTTTTGGTGGTGCATATTCTTGCACATGTAATTTATCACCATATAAGTCAACTGCGACATTAAAGTCAGGCAAATCCGCATCGTATAAACGTAAGCAGAATACATTTTCTTTTACAGCCCATTTTTTCAAGGCTTGCATATTTTTTTGCAAACGGTTGGTAAAGTCTTCGGCACCTTCAATTTTCTCAAACTGTTGTGGTTGCCAGTTCGCGAGGAAAGGCTGGGTGACGGTTGCAGGTTTGACTGTACCAAAACGGATGTAGATCGGCAGTTTACCATTCATCAACCGTAGTGTTTGAGGATCATTGATAGCAAGTACATCTGCCTGTTCAATTTGTGCTGCAATCACAGCAACAGACTGGTTTGGGAAATTCTTTTGTAATAGTCCAGACAAACCTAAATAGAATGAACGGCTAGACGCTTTATCACCTAAGCGCTCGCCATAAGGCGGGTTGGTGACGATAAAGGCTTTTTTGCCTTCGGCGTGGAAGTCATCCCAATCTGCCAGCGTACGTTCTTCAATTTGGATCTGATCCAGTAACTTTTCAAAACCAGCAGCAATGATGTTTTGGCGAGTGGCTTTGACCGCTTCCCAATCCGCATCGTAGGCATAGAATTTCGGTAAAGGTTGTTCTAAAGCCTTTTGATGACGCTCTGCTGCTTCAGCTTTGAGTGAGAGCCATAGATCACGGTCATGTCCATGCCAGCCATTGAAGCCAAAACGACGAACTAAACCAGGTGCACGATCGGTCAAGATCAAGAGTGATTCAATAATAAATGTGCCTGAACCACACATCGGGTCAAGGATAATATCAGGTTGATACTGGGCTAATTGGGCTTTTTGCAGAATCGCTGCAGCCAAGTTTTCTTTGATCGGGGCATCAGTCATAAAATGACGATAACCACGTTTATGCAGTGAATCGCCTGATAAATCTAAGCAATAGGTGTGTTCTGTTTTACCAGCTAAAACGTAAAGGGTAATTTCAGGTTGTTTAATATCGATACTTGGGCGTTTACCCACTGCTTCCATAAAGGAATCAACCACGCCATCTTTGACACGTAGGGTGGCGAATTGGGTATTGACCTTAATTTCACGTTCAACATGCAAACGAACGGCAAAGGTACTTTGTGGTGCAAAAATCAGTGACCAATCAAAGCTGATTGCACCCTCATAAAGTTCTTCTGCGACATCACGTGCATCATGCGTATGCTCTAGCTCATGTGTATGAATCGGCAAAAGTACACGAGAGGCAAGACGAGACCACATACAAACGCGATAGGCATTTTCGAGGCTACCTTTAAAAACCAGTCGTCCTGCAAAACGTTGGATATTTTGAATGCCTAAATCTTCAAGCTCTTGTTGTAATAAGGTTTCAAGCCCGTCCGCACAGGTCACCCAATAGTCTGTAAGACGTGGTTTAGCGTTCATTCAAATTTCCAAAACATTTTTAGCAATTGGCTATTTTAACTGATTTTTGTTTGTTCTGTCGGTGCATATTTGTGTGATTGTTAGCTTTATCAGCGATTCATTACATTTTTTGCTCAATTTCTGCTGTCCTAATTTGTTTGCAATGTGAGATATATCATTTTTATTCTGAACTTTATTAGAGAGTTGGTATAGCTTTTGCTTCTATATTCACAGTACATCAGTGACGTAATTTAAATTAAAACTGATGAAATTTAAGAATTTTAATTTGATGGCTGTGAGGATGTTATGAAGGAAAGCATGAAAAACGAAGTATTGGTCAATGCTGAAGCGTTTACGATTGCAACTCAAATGTATGTCCGTTTAAGACGGGTCTGTGGACGTGTAATCGATGTAATGTATCTGGTTAACAATAAAGATTATGCCAAGCATGTGCTGGATATTGCTTTAACAACTCAGGACCCAGAGTTGGAACGTTTTGTACATCGTTTAAGCTCACTGATTGATTTATATCCTGAGCCAAATCCATTGGTTGTGGAGACAAAAACCGCGACCGAGAAACAGCCTGTTGAGGTTTTAGAAACTTATTCCATGGAAGTTACTGATGAAGAAATTTATCAGGCACAGGTACATCATCACTATATTGGTGCATTAAGATAGATTATAAGTCATTAAAAAATATAAAATAAGCAAAGGATGTAGTCAAGGTACTGACATCCTTATTTGTGTGGTTTAACTAGCAGGTGGCAGCGCAATTTTAAAAACCAAAAAGTAATCTTATCTAGAGCAATTAGAAAATAAGATCATGAAAAAATCTAAAAGATTTTTACTTAAGTGCTGAAAAGTTCAACTGCGAATGAAATCCAAAGTCTGTATAATGCGTTAACTTAACGTGTTAGGAATCTCTTATGCACTTGGCGGCATTGCATACTTTGAGTCAGATCCAGCTCAATCAACAAGGAAATCTCAAGCACTTTTTAACCATTGAAGGTCTTTCCAAAGAAACCTTAACCAAGATTCTAGATACAGCGCAAAGCTTTTTAGATGAAAATAATAATTTGATCAATCGTCCGTTGCTTGAAGGGCTAACGGTGATGAATCTGTTCTTTGAAAACTCTACTCGTACCCGTACTACTTTTGAGGCTGCAGCAAAACGTTTGTCTGCCAATGTCCTGAATATTGATATTGCACGTTCAAGTACCTCTAAAGGCGAAACTTTACGTGATACGCTCTGGAATCTGGAGGCGATGGCAGCAGATATCTTCGTGGTGCGCCATTCATCCTCTGGGGCAGCACATTTTATTGCCAAAGATGTGTGTCCAAAAGTTGCGATTATTAATGCAGGCGATGGGCGCCACGCGCATCCAACCCAAGCGATGCTGGATATGTTAACCATCCGCCGTGAAACCAAAAAACCATTTGAAGCGTTAAGTGTTGCCATCATCGGTGATATTAAGCATTCACGTGTGGCTCGTTCTAATGTCGCTGCATTGCAGACACTGGGTTGTAAAGATATTCGTGTGATTGCGCCGAATACTCTATTACCAGTGGGTTTTAATGAATATGGCGAGCATGTACGTCTGTTTAATAAAATGGATGAAGGTGTCAAAGATTGTGATGTGATTATTGCCTTGCGTATCCAAAATGAGCGTATTGACTCGCCAGCACTCTCTTCACAAGCTGAATTCTACAAAATGTATGGTTTGAACAAAGAGCGTCTGGCACTGGCCAAGCCTGATTGTATTGTGATGCATCCAGGCCCGATGAACCGTGGTGTCGAGATTGATTCGAGTGTTGCCGATGGCGATCAGTCAGTGATTTTGAAACAAGTCACCAATGGTATTGCTGTTCGTATGGCAGTACTGGCACTTGCAATGCAAGGGCAGTTACAAGAACAAGGTTTAATTGAAGCGATTGCACTGTAAGGGATAGATCACATGAGTATTGTAAAAATTGAAAATGTCCGTGTGCTCGATCCAATTCAAAACATAGATCAAGTTAAAACGGTTTATATCGAAAATGGTAAGCTGACTGATACAGTAAGCCAGTTCGATGAAAGTATTGACGGCCAAGGCAAATGGTTAATGCCAACCATGGTTGATCTGTGTGCGCGTTTACGTGAGCCTGGGCAACAACAACATGGAACTTTAAAATCTGAAGGTAAAGCAGCGCGTGCCAATGGTATTTTGCATGTCATCACCCCACCAGATTCGAAGCCAATTGTGCAGGATAATGGTGCTCTGATTCATGGTTTGATTGAAAAAGCATATTTGGATGGTGGTATTTACCTACATATCATTGGTGCACAAACCCAAGGTTTGAATGGTAAACAACCTGCCAATATGGCGGGATTGAAGAAAGGTGGTTGTACTGCGGTTTCAAATGCCAATGCTGCATTTGAAAATGATGATGTGGTGATTCGTACCCTTGAATATGCGGCAGGCTTGGGCTTGACGGTGGTGTTCTATGCTGAAGAACCACAGATTGCCAAAGATGGTTGTGCCCATGAAGGTTTTATTGCGTCTCGTCAAGGTTTACCGATGATACCTGCGATTGCTGAAACGGTCGCGATTGCAAAATACTTGATCATGATAGAAGCAACAGGGGTGAAAGCACACTTTGGACTCTTGTCTTGTGGCGCTTCAGTTGAATTGATTCGTGCAGCAAAAGCCAAAGGTTTACCTGTAACGGCAGATGTTGCCATGCATCAGTTACACTTAACTGAACATCTGACCGATGGTTTTAATTCACTTGCGCATGTGCGTCCACCATTACGTTCTGAGCAAGACAAGGACTTGTTACGTCAGGGTGTTAAAGAGGGGGTAATTGATGCGATCTGTACGCACCATGAGCCGTTAAGCAGCTCTGCAAAAATGGCACCATTTCCTGAAACACAGCCAGGTATTAGCGCTTTTGATACCTATGTCGCTTTGGGGATACAGTTGATTGAGGAAGGTGTTTTTGCGCCACTAGAGTGGGTCGAAAAAGTGACTTCAACGCCGGCTCAAGTTGCAAATATGACTGAGCGCTGGCAACAAGAAGCAGGTTGGGTTCTGGTTGATCCTGAACGAAAGTGGACTGTTTCTAAAGAAACAATCGTTTCTCAAGGCAAAAACACACCACTACTTGGACAGCAGTTGACTGGTAAAGTTGTTCATACATTTGCCTAAAATGCACTAAAACAGCGGGATAAGGCGACAAGGTCTTATTCCGCTTTGTTAAATGTGAAGTAGATATTGTATTTAAATTTTACAAAACTGATAAAGATTAAAAAAATAGATTAAAGTAAAAAAATAAATTGAGATATACCTTACATAAAATTATAAAAATGAGAATTACATTATTTAAAACTTAAATAATTGGAGCTTAATAATATGTCTATGAATCCAATGGAGCTACTTAAACAAAAAGTATCGTCTATGATTGTGAATGATCAAACCTGTTTGGTTAATGAGAAAAATGATATTTTATCAAGATTTTACCCAATTTTTTTATCTATTTTTCTAGATAAGCCTGAATTAATTGATCAGCTCAAAGAGAAACTGACGCCTTCTGTTTTTGATTTGCTGGAAGGGAACGAGCGAGTAAAAAATGCATTACTGATAAGGTTGGCAGCAGGCAAAGTTGCAGTGACAGAAGTGGAGATCACATTAAATCGAGCCATTCCTAAAAGTTTGGCAGTACTCTCAAACGAAGTGGGAAATGAGGCAATCAGTATTCTGCATTATCTTCGAGAGCATAAAGAATCAATCTTTGCCTTATTACCTCATTGGTCTGATGAGGTGCTTGCGTTATTGGATGAAGTGGAGCGAAAAGAACCTTTATTAGAAACAATGCATGAACCAGTGGAACTGCCTGCTGAAAAGAAATCTTATCGGTTATTTCCTTTCCTTACTTTGATTTTTGCCAGTTTTTCTTTGCTGTTTCTGTACCATATAACGAAGTGACATATAACTGATCTAAGCGCTAAGTCGACAGGCTCACTAGTAATTCAATATAAATCTGAGCCAGCCACTAACTCTTTGTCTGTGATCGGTTTTGTAAAGTGTGATGTAAGTATTGTATTTAAATTATTTAAAAATGACTAAAAACTAAACAAATGATTAGAATGAAAAAACATCAGCTTGCTTGTACTTCGCATTATTTATTAAGTGATCTGAATATTATAAATTTAACTGATTGGAGTGAATAACAATGTCAATAAACCCAATGGAATTGTTAAAGCAACAAGTAACATCTGTACTTGTAAGTCGCCAAGATAGTCTGGCTAATGAAAAAAGTAACCTGTTATCCAAATTTTATCCGATTTTTCTTTCAGTCTTGACTGCAAAGCCAGAGCTGATTCAGAAACTAAAGGAATCGATTTCACCATCTTTATTCGATTTGTTTGGTCATAATGATCAAGTCAAAAATGCGCTTTTATCGAATCTAACGGACGGTCAACTGTCTACTACAGAAGCAGAACAAACATTAAACCAAGCGATTCCGAAAAGTCTTGTTGCTTTGACCAATGAGGCTGGCAATGACTCTCAGAGTATCGTCAATTATTTAAAACAGCATGCCGACTCCATTCGTTCACTTTTACCTGCATGGGCATTGGGTTTACTTGCGCCATTAGGACTGGTCTCCAATGCATCTGTCCCCGTTTCAAATTTTGCCAATAATACAACTGAAACAGCAACCAAATCACGCGCTTGGCTGCCGATTGTGGCGCTGATTATTTTAGCGCTATTGGTTGCATGGTTATGGAAATCTTGTCAGCACCAACAAATGGCCGTACCTGTAAATAATCAAGATAAAGCTGCTTCACAGGTGACTGCGGCAGAGGCTGCTCCAGCAAGCTTGAGTTTAAGTACGGATGCAAATGCTAAAGTTGCGCAGTGTCAGGTGGGGGTCGGTGATCAAGGCTTCCTAAGCAATATTCAGGCTAAAGTAAAAGAGATTTTTTCGGGCAGTCAGGATTGTACTGTCGATACGGCAACCTCACATGCGGCGACATTTACAGATCAGGCTGGACTTGCTGGTGTGCTTGGCCTACTGAAAGGTGTTCCAAATGTTTCTTTGGATTGGGTAGGGGATAAAATTACTTTAAAAGGTGGCGATACGAACAAATTGAATGAGTTACTGGGCAAGATCAAAGCTTTGGTGCCAAATACAGAGGTCGTGGTTGATGCGCCTGTCAATGCAGATGATTCTGTCAGCAATAGCTTGAATGCCGCTCATGATGCATTGGCAAGTATTGATGCAAATCAGGTTGATATTAATGCTGTGATTAAGGCTCTTAATCTGCAAATTATTAATTTCTCGACAGGGTCAAATAAGATTCCGGATGAAAATAAAGTGATTTTAGACAAAGCCGCTGCCTTAATGAAAAATATCAAGGATGCTAAATTGACAGTTGCAGGTTATACCGACTCTACCGGAAACGCGGATAGCAATAAAACGTTATCGCAAAAACGTGCACAAGCTGTGGTGGACTATTTAGTTAGCCAAGGCGTTGCTGCAACTCAACTAACAGCCGTGGGACATGGTGCCGATAATCCTGTTGCAGATAATGCGACAGAGGAAGGACGTTTTAAAAATCGCCGTATTGAGTTTTCAATCACCCCATAACTGATATCCTTTAAAAAATAAAAGGAGTTATTATTGCAATAACTCCTTTTATTTTAGCTATTTATTTGGTGTTGTAATTTGAATATGCAGTGATTTAAATAAAATTAAAGAAAAGACTCGAAAGTCTAGATTTAAATTGAGTAGAATACGCCCGAAAAAAACAAGATTACAGGGTCTTAATATGAATAAGTTTTTTATATTCACAACATTAACAGCAGCAGTTTTATTAGCTGGTTGTGATAAGTTCAAACCCAAAGATAAAGCGGAAAATACTGATGCCGCTGCCGTTGCTGAGTGGAGCTGTACCAATCAGGATAATCTGAATAATATTCAGGCCGCATTAAAGAAAGCCTATTTAAAGCAAATTGAACGTAGTTTGCGTGCAAGTGAATATCAGGCCGATTATGATGTTCTAGATAAAATCAATAAGGGGCTAAAATTCGAAATTAAAAATGTTCGGACTTTAGATGCGACAGAAACCCAATCTGCTTCAAAAACACTGTTGAGCTGTGATAGCCAATTAATTATTTCGTTCCCGAAAGGTCTGCAAAAGCGTGCAGAAAATGCCTATCTTGAATCGCAAAAGTATCAAGGCGATGGCGAGGGCGAAGCACGTACAACGACTTATACTTTAGGTGATTACTTCTCTGACAGTGAATATCCATTGACTCTGGAGGATGATCAGTTACGTGGTGATTTTACTTATAATCTAACCAA
Source organism: Acinetobacter sp. NBRC 110496 (assembly GCF_000876115.1). Lineage (NCBI taxonomy): Bacteria > Pseudomonadati > Pseudomonadota > Gammaproteobacteria > Moraxellales > Moraxellaceae > Acinetobacter > Acinetobacter sp. NBRC 110496. Next base: position 1,639 of record NZ_BBTF01000019.1, on the reverse strand, counting down.
AACTGATAAAGATGGCTTAGTTGTCGATATTCCAGATCAAAATGCCGTGATTGATGGTGTGGTGTTTATGGCAACCAAGGCTGTACAGTATGTTGCCTACCTAAAAGAAAATCGCCTGATAGAACAAGATAGTGAAAAGGCTCAACAAGAATATAATGCGCAATCTTCGGCGCAAATGGACTTGGCGCAAAAAGCGATGGATATCCGTAAGAAAGAACTGGATGCGGAAAAATCAAAACAGGTTGAGCGTTTAAATCAGACTTGGGATAAGTTCACGCCTGAACAGAAGACACAATTGCAGCAAGATCAATCAGACTGGTTTGAAAAGCGTGATGTGGATTGTAAGGTGCTGTCACAGAAAAGTGTCTATGATATTCCTGAGAAAGACCGTGAAACGTATCAGAAGCAGTCAGGTTACTGGAATGAGGCAATGCGTCAACAAGACCAAGCCATGCAATATACCAAATGCTTTACGCAGCGTACCATTGAGCGCATTGTTTATCTCAATAATGTCAATTAATTGAACAACAAGCAAAAGGACGAATTGATTCGTCCTTTTTTTTTGGGCATGCTTGAGTCATCACGAAGGTAAATAGAAATTATGCGAATTACATTGATTGGTGCAGGGCGTGTGGCAACCCATTTAGCCAGAGTATTGCAGTTACAGCATCAGATCGTTCAAATCTTTAGTCGGGATTTACAGCGCGCGCAAGTGCTTGCCAATCAAGTCAATGCTCAAGCAATTAACGATGTCAGACAACTGAACTCACAAACAGATTTGGTGATGATTGCTGTGAGTGATCAGGCCATTTCCAGTGTGATGGATTCTATTGCAGCATATTTGCCTGATAATCTGATTGTGCATACTTCGGGCAGTACGGCTTTATCAATACTTTCACAAACGCATGTGCGATCAGGCGTTTTTTATCCCTTACAGACTTTTAGTCTGGAAAGAGCGGTGAATTGGTCGGATACCCCGTTATTTGTTGAGGCAGTGCAGCAGCAAGATTTAACCTTATTAACCGATTTAGCAAACAGTTTAAGCCAATTTGTCTATCAATATAGCTCGAAACAACGACTCACTTTGCATTTGGCAGCGGTGTTTGCTTGCAATTTTAGTAATTATTGTTATGACATGGCCAAGCAAGTAGTGGATGCCGAGCAGGTGGATTTTAGCCTGTTATATCCCTTGATTCTGGAGACCGCAAACAAAGCCACAGTCAATGATCCCAAGCATATGCAGACAGGACCGGCCATGCGAGGGGATCAAAATATATTAAGTATGCATGGCCAGTTATTAACAGAATCGAATCGATCTGATCTACGGAATATATATCAATTAATGAGTGAATCCATTTTAAAACGGCATCATTAAAGAGATTTAACAATAAATATACAAAATAGACAAATCAGTCTGTTTTGTATACCATACCTAAAATTTGATTTATTTATTTTATAAAAAATGTTGGCTAATATATTTCAAGCGTTAGAGCGTCTAGGCCTTACTGCACAGAGACGTGCGATCCATATTCAGTTTTCCAATCACAATTTAAATACTCAAGTGTTCCTGCAACGGATTGATGGGCAGCATCAACTGAATGCGGGTTTTAAAGCAGAATTAATTTGCTTATCGACCAAC
>NZ_BBTF01000020.1:0-68770 GCF_000876115.1 Acinetobacter sp. NBRC 110496 | reverse complement strand
GGCTTGCGGTAACAAATGCTTTTGCTCATTCAGGTGGTACTGATTCTTCAGGCTGCCATACGAATAGCAAGACAGGGGATCGTCACTGCCATTAATAATCAAAAGTGAGTAGAGCATAATGTTCTACTCACTTTGAATAACGATCTAATAACAATAAGTATTTTTGCATTTCTTCTTCATCAAAATTTTGCTCTCCTTTTAGTACATGTTCTCTTAAATGTTGCTCTAGCAGTTGCTGCATTAATCCATTAACAGCACCTTTAATTGCTGCAACTTGTTGTAAAACATCAAGACAGGAGCTTTCTGGCGTCAAAAGTGACTTTTCTACAGATGCAACTTGTCCTTGAATCCGTTTAATGCGATTAAAAATTTTTTTATCTTGATGCAAATGAGACATGATTTTTCCTTAAAAAAATATATACTGGGGGGAGTATCTTGGAAAGATAAAACTTATGCAACTTCATAGTAACTTGGATCGCTATCATTCTCATCAATTTGATGAGGGAAATCCCTTAGCTCAAAAAAAGATTCTTATCGCTACGATATTAACAGCGATAATGATGGTGCTAGAAATTTTTGGTGGTTGGATTTTTAATTCAATGGCACTGCTTGCAGATGGTTGGCATATGAGTTCACATATGGTGGCTCTAGGCTTGGCCTATTTTGCGTATCGAATGGCTCGTCATTATGCTCATGACAAAAGATTTAGCTTTGGTACTTGGAAAATTGAAATTTTAGCAGGTTATAGCAGTGCCATTATTTTAATGGTAGTCGCGATATTAATGGGAATTCAGTCTATTGATCGTTTAATGAACCCTGTAAATATTCACTATAATGAAGCGATTCCTATTGCTGTTGTTGGTTTATTAGTAAATATAGTGTGTGCATGGTTATTGCACGATGGTGGAGACCATCACCATGGTCATGATGACCACCATCATGATCATCATCATGATTTAAATCAAAAAGCAGCTTTTATTCATGTAGTGGCTGATGCGGTGACTTCTGTACTTGCAATTGTGGCTCTTATTGCAGGTAAATATTTCGGTTGGAATTTCTTGGATGCTTTACTTGGTGTTGTTGGTGCAATTCTAGTTGCAAAATGGTCATGGGGCTTGTTGTGTGAAACTGGGAAGACTTTACTTGATGCAGAAATGTCACATCCTGTTGTAGATGAAATTAGAGAAGTTATTGATCAGTTTACTCAAGCTAAAATTACTGATTTACACGTTTGGAAAGTTGGGAAAGGGAAATTTTCATGTATCTTGGCTTTAGAAAGTACAGGTATTGATTTAACGCCTGATGTTGTAAAGAAAGCACTTTCTATTCATGAAGAAATTGTTCATGCAAGTGTAGAAATTCATTTTATTTAGTAGGTTTTTTAATTAAGAGGAGCTTTAAAAGCTCCTCTTAATTTTTAGGCTCCAATGTATAGAATCAAACCACATAAGGCAGCGGCAAGAATCACATACATGACTTTCACTTCAAAATGGAACAAGGCAATAAATGCCGCTATTGCGATGAATGCTGCTTCATAGTTGAAAGGATGATTGAATCCATTTGGCCATAAGACGTGATAGCTAAAGAAAAGTGCTAAGTTTAGTATCACACCGACAACAGCAGCAGTGATTGCTGTTAAAGGCGCTGTAAACTTTAGTTCATTGTGAGTTGATTCAATAACAGGAGCGCCAGCTAGAATGAAAATGAATGAAAATAGAAACGTAAACCAAGTGACGATTACTGCACCAATTGCACCCGCTAGAAATAAATGTTCGCTACCTAATAATGCATGATTATAACCACCTAAAAAACCTACGAATGCAACAACCATGATCAATGGACCAGGGGTGCTTTCTCCTAGAGCTAAGCCGTCAATCATTTGTGTCGGTCCTAACCAGCCATAAAAATTTACAGCACCTTGATACACGTAGGGTAATACAGCATAAGCTCCACCAAATGTTAGCAGCGCCGCTTTGGTAAAGAACCAAGCCATTTGTGTATAGGCATGATCCCATCCTAAGGTTAGAGTCAAACCTATAATGGGTGTGAACCATAAAATTGCACCTATAAATAATATTTTTCCTAAGTGCTTCCAACTAAATATGGCATGTTCTGGGGTTGGGGTATCATCATCAATTAGTGCTGGGCCATAATCTTTTTTACCTTGCTGATGTGAACCTCCACCCGTAAAAAAGCTTGGATATTTTTTACTTGCTAAGTATCCAATGATTGCTGCGGTTAGAACGATTAAGGGGAACGGAAGGTTAAAGAAAAAGATAGCAACGAATGCAAGTGCAGCAATTGCCCATAAAAATTTATTCTTTAATGATCGGCTGCCAATTCTGTAGGTTGCATGAAAGACAATAGCAACAACAGCAGGTTTGATGCCATAAAAGAGCCCAGCAATAATAGGAACATCACCAAACTTCACATAGACCCATGAGAGGGCGATCAGGATAAATAAAGAAGGTAAAACGAATAAGACACCAGCAACAATACCACCTATAGTCCTGTGCATTAACCAACCGATATAGGTTGCTAATTGTTGTGCTTCAGGTCCAGGCAATAACATGCAGTAGTTGAGAGCGTGTAAGAAACGTTTTTCAGAGATCCAGCGTTTTTGTTCAACGAGTTCTTGGTGCATGACAGCGATTTGTCCTGCTGGTCCACCAAAACTAATGAACCCCAATTTCAGCCAGAATAGAAATGCTTGCCAAAATGAAATTGACTGTATTTCTTGTTCTGGTTCTATAACAAGTTCTTGTTCCATGATTATTCTCTTGATAGGTTGGCATATAAGCCATCGAAAATGTGATTCGATAATGCAAATAATTGGTCATCGTCACTTATCTGACTTCGAATTCCTTGAATAACTTTTTCAATACCGATTGCTTCGGGAGGCTCAATTCCCCCTACATCTAGGTAATGAACAATTTCAGCGATTTTCTTTAATGCGGGTGTTTCTAGATCAAAACTATGTAAAAGAACTTCGAAGGTCACCCAATGATTGATATGACTGAAAGTTGCACCATCAAAATCGAATCCAAATGCTCCTTTTGGGCAGTCACTTGGTGTTTCTAACCAAATGAATTTTGGTGAGGCATCAATAAATGTCTTTATTAGCCATGCAGAGGCTAAACGATCAATCCAAGGTCTTTTACGAGTTGCCCAAGTTCTGTTTTGATAACTAGCTTTATCTAGAAGTTGAATATGAGCTTGTATTGCTATTGGTTCATTCACTTCACCAAGACGTGCAATTGAAAGTTCTAAAGAGGAAAGCTCATTTAGAACCTGTGCTTGAGTTTCATCGGGGTAGTAGTCAATTTCTACAAGCGCATCGATACTTTTTCTTAATTTACGGACTTGCTTGAGTAGCTCTTTCTTTTCATCTTTATTCTGTCTATCTCTCAACTCGGAGAGTTGTTTATAGAGGGCATCGTATTCTTCTTTTCGATTGAAGAAAGGAGCTAATTCAAGGTTTATAGGTTGGTCTGCGTGAAATACATAAGCAGCCCCTTGTTCTGAGATAACATCATTAGCAATAGGATCAAACTTTTCACTATGAGAAATAGGAAGCAAATAGACCCCATCTCTTAGAATTGCTGCGCCGCTTGCTTTGAGAGATCGCCAGACTCTCATACGAGTGGTTGTGTTCTGCGTAGGCAGTGAGGATATGAGTAAGGATATTTTCATGTAGTATACTCAACTTATTTGTTTATTATATTACATTATTTTTATCATGGTACAAATATGAAGAACTGATTTCTTATATCAGGATAAATATTAAGACGGGCGGCAGACAAGCTTTGATTGAAGTAGAATTAAAGTTGAAAACTATTCGATGTGTTTACGTTACTGATCTATTGTGTTGAAAAAAGGCTCAGTCGTAGTTAGCTTGTAGAGATGGCAATTTCTATTTTGAAGATTATGTTAGATAGCTTTAAAAAGTTTATGCTTAAGTTGTATATTATTATTTTTAGAAATAATAATATCTTAGTTATTAAGCTATATTCATAGTCGAAGTTTTAAAAGCTTAAAATAAATAATTGGGGATAATAATGCGCATTGAAAAAATTAAAGTAGAAGGTTTTAGGCTTCTGGAGAATGTCGAATTCGGATTGGAAGAGATTTCAACTGTAATTGTTGGACGTAATAATAGTGGAAAGACATCTTTTACCAGTATTTTTGATTGTTTTTGTGGTGAATCTGGAACAAGATTTCGGCTAGAGGATTTTTCAGTTTTATCACGAGAGAAATTTTTAAAAGCTAAAGAATTAAGAGAGGCGGGGGAAAGTTCAGAAGTAATATTCGAAGCACTTCCTCGAATTTCTCTTACACTTACATTTCAATATAATAAACTTTCTCCTGATTTAGGTTCTCTATCCCCTTTTGTTATTGATTTAGATGAAGACTCTACAACGGCTATTGCGCGAGTTGAGTATCGGCCTATTTTGAAAAATATGCATTTGCTTTTTGACCTTACCCCATCTTCCGCAGTGGTTGAACCTCGTACACATTTTTATAAAAATTTGAAGGGTAATTTGTCTAAAGCTTATGGGGTTCATGTAAGTGCAGTTGATCCTACTGATATTACAAATACGAGAGATTTTGAAGGCACATCTGCTTTAACAGCATTATTACAATGTAACTTTGTATTAGCTCAAAGAAATCTTGATAAAACAAAACTAGGGGATGCTGATGTAATAGGTAAATTGCTTAGTGAGCTATTTAAGACAGCTACAGCACCATCTGCTGCTGAGGCAGATCAAAATTTAGCTATAAGATTAAAGCAATCTGTTGAAAATATTGAGCATAATGTCCAACTCGACTTTGATGGTATGCTTAAAGAATTATTACCAGTTATGAACGTAATGGGATTCCCAAGTCTTAATGATACTGAGATAAGACCAGAGACATCATTAAACGTGGAATCATTATTATCAGGGCATACTAAGGTCGTTTATAGCGGAGTTGATGGAGTACATTTACCAGAAGGGTATAATGGTCTAGGAACCCGTAATTTGATTTACATGTTGCTACAGTTAGCAAGCTATCACAAAATCTATAGATCAAAATCAATTAGCCCCGCTACTCATTTAATATTTATTGAAGAGCCAGAAGCTCATTTACATCCTCAAATGCAGGAGGTTTTTATCAATCAATTAAATGTGGCTGTTCAAAAATTATCAGAAAATTATTCTAACAAAGATAAATGGAATATCCAGTTTGTTATCACAACACACTCCCCACATGTTGCGAATGCTGCAAAATTTGATGCTGTTAGATATTTTTATAATGAAATTCATAAGATAGAAAACGTACGTCAGACAAAGGTTAAAGATTTTAAGAAGGGGTTGAGTAGTATTTCTGTTAAAGATCAAAAATTTTTACATCAATATATGACCTTAACGAAATGTGATCTTTACTTTGCTGATAAAGCTATCTTAGTTGAAGGGACAACAGAACGTTTATTAATGCCAAAGTTATGTCAATTAGTTGATGAGTCTCTTGATGAACCACAAAAACTAGCCAGACAATATGTTACTTGTGTTGAGGTTGGTGGAGCACATGCGCATATTTTTTACCCACTTCTTGACTTTCTGGAGTTGAAAACGTTAGTAATCACTGATCTAGATTCAACAAAAAAAGGCAAAATAACTAAGAATGGAAAACAGGAAGATGCATGGGTGAAATGCCCAGTAGTTGATGGTCAGAATACATCTAATGCTGCCATTAAAAACTGGTTTTATCCTAAAGAAGTCGATGATACTGGTAAAGTTAAGAAAAAAGCTAAAAATGAGGATAGTCAAATTTCCCCGTCAGTCTTGATTGCTAAAACTGCTCAAGAGAAACAAATTAAGTTCCGTAGAATTGCATATCAAATACCAGAAGATCCAGAAACTAATATATGCGCTAGAAGTTATGAGGATGCTTTCATATTAGCTAATCTTTCTAAATTTGAATTACCTGAAGGACAAGATATTGCTGTTGCTGCTTGGGAAAAAGCACAAGGGCTTATTAAATCTGATTTCGCCTTAGAATATGCAATTCTAATAGAAGATTGGTCGGCACCAAGATATATCAAGGAAGGTCTAATTTGGTTATCTGAAATGGACACTATAAAAAAATCAAACTATGAATTAACTACAGGCGAATAAGTAGCATGAGTGAGATTCTAGACAATCCAGCAATAATTGCAGCTCAACTAGCTGAAGCAAAAATTAATGCAGCTATAAAAGCAGGACGAAGTTTCCGACTAGAAGCTGGCGCAGGTGCGGGAAAAACATTTTCTTTAGTTCATGCTCTAAAATCCATTATTAAAGAGCGTGGTAGATCATTAACGCAAACAGGTAAAAAAGTAGCTTGTATTACTTATACGGAAGTTGCAAGAAATGAGATTGCCCAAGAAATTGAAGACCATCCAGCAATTTTAGTCGATACTATACATGGATTCTCATGGGCTTTTATGCGCCAATTTCAAAAAGCCATAAGAGAGATTCTTATTGAAGATGATTCAAGAAAAGAAAAAGTTGAACAAGGTGGTGGCATTGGGTCTAAATCAGTGGAATACGAGTTGGGCTTTTTTGGTGTTAATGATCAGAAAATTACACTGAGTCATGATGATATCCCAACGATGATGGCTAAATTACTAAATAAAGAAAAGTTTCGGAAAATATTTAGCAATCAGTTTCCGGTAGTTTTTATTGATGAATATCAAGATACCAATCGCCAATTTATGGATGCTATTACAGAGTATTTCTTAAAACCAAAGGTGGGACCACTTTTTGGTCTTTTTGGAGACCATTGGCAGACTATTTATGGTAGTGAATATGAATTGGCAGAGTATCCAATCGAAGAGATTGCAAAGGGATCAAATTTTCGATCAGTTCCAGCAATTGTAGATATATTAAATAATTTAAGACCAGACTTACCACAAGCTGTCAGTTCGCCAGATGCCAAAGGTGAAGCTAGATTTTTTCATACTAATTCTTATAAGGGGACACGAACAGATGAGAGAAGTTCTAAAGATGATTTACCAATAGATATAGCTCGATCTACTCGTACAAGTTTGATACAGAGGCTACAAAATGAGGGGTGGGATATTGAAAAAACTAAGATACTGATGTTAAGCCATAATGTTTTAGCATCTGAACAAGGATACCCTCAATTAATTAAAGTATTTGACGGACGTAATGATCAATTTGCTAAAAAAGAAGACCCTGTAATAAAATTTTTTGCAGAAATAGTTGAACCAATGAGTGTTAGCTATAGCTTATCAAATTATGGTGAAATGTTTAAAATCTTTGGCTCAAGGCCTGCAATAACGAAGCATGAAGATAAATCTTGTTGGCGACGGGATATGGATCAATTATTAAAACTAAGACAAGAGGGGACTATAGGGCAAGTGATAGATCATCTTAAGCAGACAAAACGTCCCTCCCCCCCAGATAGAGTGCTTAGACGAGATGATGAGCTTATTTCTCTAAGAAATTCACCTGACACGGAAATGTCTTCAACACTACTTCGTTATAATAAATTAAGAGAAATTCCATATAAAGAAGTAATCGAAGTTACAAAGTTTATTGAAAAGCAAACTCCATTTGCAACTCAGCACAGTGTTAAGGGGGCAGAGTTTGAGAATGTATTAGTAGTTTTAGGTGGTGGATGGAATAATTATAAATGGCCACAGCTTCTCGAGTTGCTTGAGACTAAAAAGTTGACTAATGCAAACACAAAAGGTTTTTATAGAGCTCGTAATCTTTTCTATGTATCTATTTCTCGCCCAATGACGAGACTGGCCGTGTTAGCTACTCAGACATTATCTGATACAGCACTTGTAACAGTGAATAATCTATTTGGAAGTGAGAATGTAATAGAATTAAGTTTAGATACATAGAGTTGGTTTCAACTTATGTATCTAACTTTTTAAACATTTTTTTTGGGAAAAAATAAAGAATTTATACCTATACTATAGATTATTATTTTTATCCCAACTATCTACATGTTCAGCCCACCATTGCATCATCGTTTTACGATCATTTAACCATTGAGCATGATTGTACGATGCCCTTGTTTTATTATCTGAAACGTGGGCAAGTTGTATTTCAACCCAATCCTTATTAAAACCATTCTCATTAGCCACAGTGGATGCAGTTGCTCTTAGAGTATGCATCCTGAACTCTAATTTCATATTACTCAGGGCTGTATTCAATGTGGTTTTACCCATCATTTCCCCGTCTTCTCCTGCAAATATATATTCACTATCTGGATAAAGTGCAAATTGCTCTTTTATGATTTCAATGGCTTGGTCAGATAATGGTACAACATGTATTCTGTTCTTTTTCATATTGCGCTTGCCAGCCAAAATATCAGCCCTTGATACTGCTGGAATCGTCCATGTCTTATCTTCAAAGTCAATATATTCCTTTTTACCTCGACGTATCTCAATGCTTCTAAGCCATGTGTATATTGCGGCTTTAATAGCATTTCGTGTGCTAATTGAGCCACCGTATGCATTGAGCTTAAGCATAAGTACTTTTTTTTCAGACTCAGTTAATGGTCTGGCATGGGTTACATCTGGCTGTTTAATGTAACCCCTAAGAACATAAGTAGGATCTATAGAAATACGTTTTGTGATAATTGCATATTCCATAACCTCACCAATGATTTGTCTTACAAAAATCCCTTTAACTTCTCCTGTGCCTCTTCCTGATTTTTTGATTCTTGCCATAGTGCTATCAAGCACAGTTTTAATATCAATAGAGTCAATCTCATGAATAGGTTTGTTACCAATAAGAGGGTAAACATCTTTCTCAAAATAACTGCTTCGGCGTTGTTCCCATTCCTTGGATTGTTGAGCTTTTCGGGAATTTATAAATTCACTTGCGACTAACCGAAATGTACCATTATTTGCTTTAATTGCTTCAAGACGTTCATTTTTCTGGTGACCTATTGGGTCTACTCCTTTGGCAAGTTGCTCTCGATATTCAATAGTTTTTAATCGAGCATATGCTAAAGTAATTTCAGGATATTTACCGATTGTGAGCATTTTTGCTTTAGTAAGAAAGCGGTAACGATAACGCCAGAATTTGCTACCAGATGGGCGGACTTCTATACAGAGCCCTGAATGATCAGCCATGCGGTATAATTCTTCACGTGGTTTTAATCTTTTGATTTTTAAATCGTTCAGCATATGTTGTGAGTAACGCTATTTTTGAAAGGGCTTACTCACAATCTTACTCACAAAAATTGGTAATTGCATGTATTACATTGTTATGGAAGGTTAGAATAAAAATATCGTTGAATCAATTGGATAGGTTGTAATGTGATTTGTATTTATAGAAGGTTAGATTGTTAATTGGCATGATGTAATACATCTTCGTCTAGATCAGAAAAATCCCTGCAGATGCAGGGATTTTTTTTATGTAAAAAGATCAAATTTCTATCGAAATAGGATAATCATCCATGTAAAAAAGATAATCGCTAAAGAGACAAATTGCGCAGCACTGCCCATATCTTTGGCATTTTTAGACAGTGGATTTTTTTCCAGGGAAACGCGATCAACGACGGCTTCAATGGCTGAGTTAAATAGTTCCACAATAATCGCCAGTAAGCAGACAGCGACCATTAGGGCTTGCTCAACTGCGGTGACATTCAAGAAGAAACTGAGCGGGACCAGAATTACATTGAGCAATAAAATTTGTCGGAAAGCAGCTTCATAGCGAAAAGCAGCTTTAAAACCAGCAACTGAATAGCCTGTGGCATTGAGAATCCGTTTAATGCCATTTTTGCCTTTATAAGGAGAGTATTGCGTCATTACGATGGAGGAATTAGGGAAAGTCCTAGTATAAGAGCAAAGATGTTGCAGTAAATTGGCAATATGTCGCATGCGTGTAGCAAGAGCAGCATTTTTCGGTCATTTAATCGCTGCAGAGTTGTATTTATGAATTGTCAATTAGAAGCCTGCTAAGGATAATAGGCAGAGATTTATTGATGGAAGCTTCTGTATGAAAATTATCGCAGATGAAAATTTGGCATTTACCGATTATTTCTTTGCGGAATTTGCAGAAATACAGCATCGTGCAGGACGAACGCTGACAAACAGTGATGTGCAGGATGCGGATGCACTTTTGGTTCGGTCGGTGACTAAAGTGAATCATGCGTTGATTGATCAGAGCAAAATAAAATTTGTGGGCAGTGCCACCATTGGAACAGATCATCTTGATCTGCAAGCATTAGAACAACAACATATTGCTTGGAGTAACGCACCCGGCTGTAATGCTCAGGCAGTCGCAGAATATGTCATTACCGCTTTACTCCATTTAGATTGCGATCTTTTAGAACAGAATAAGGCGTTTACTTTAGCCATCGTGGGGCTAGGCAATGTCGGAAGTCGTCTGGCTGTGATGGCTCAATTACTGGGCTGGAATGTGATTGGCTATGATCCTTATGTGCAATTGGCTGGCATTGAAAATATAAGTTTTGCTGAGTTGTTAAAGCGTGCCGATGCCATTTCAATTCATGTACCTTTAACTGTATCGGGTGATTATCCAACACAGCATTTATTTAATGCGGTCACATTTGCTGAGATGAAAGCAACGGCGATTTTAATCAATAGTGCACGTGGTCCTGTGATTCAGCAAACTGCGTTAATGGATGATATTGCAAAGACAAAACGCCAAGTGGTGCTGGATGTCTTTGAATTTGAGCCAGAGATTTCGCAAACACTTTTAGACATGCTGGCTTTGGCGACCCCGCATATTGCAGGTTATAGCTTGGAAGGTAAGGCCAGAGGCACGCAAATGATTTATGAAGCCTTTTGCCATAGTTTTAAATATGACATCTCGAAGCATTTTGAAAGTCAATTGCCACCAGTAGAACAATATTTTGAGCAGCAGGATTTAAAAGTGGTACTTAAGCAGTATTTGACGCAGATTTATGATATCGCTGCGGATGATCAGCAACTTCGTGCCTGTGTTCAAAATGGAAAGGTTGAGCAAAAAGCATTTGATTTACTTCGTAAAAACTATCCTTTGCGCCGTGAGTGGGCTGCACACGGTGGGCCAAAAGCATGAGTCAAGTAATGAAAACCTACCAACCGACCTGTTCAATCGATGCTTTAAAAGCACGTGCAGAAATGTATCGTAAGATTCGCCAGTTTTTCGCCGAGCGTCAAGTGCTTGAGGTGGAAACGCCAGTCTTGTCGCAGGCGGGAGTAACCGATGTGCATTTGGCTTCAGTACAGGTGCAACGCCATATTCATGGCAAATTAAATACCCAGTATTTACAGACCTCTCCCGAATTTCCAATGAAGCGTTTATTGGCCAGTGGCAGTGGGCCGATCTATCAAATCTGTAAAGTTTTCCGCGATGATGAGCATGGTCGTAAGCACAATAGTGAATTTACCATGCTGGAATGGTATCGACCTGGGCTCGATTTGAAAGGATTAATGCATGAAACTGCTGATCTGTTAGAAAGCTGTTTGGCGCATCGCTTTGGCGAGATCCGTCCTGTTGTTCTCAGTTATAAACATGCGTTTCAGGATCGTTTGGAAATTAATCCTTTACAGGCAAGTCTGAAACAGCTTAAAGACACGGCCAATCGGGTTGGCCTGAATCTTGATTTGGGTGATGACCGTTTGGGCTATATGGATCTGTTATTTTCTCATGTTGTAGAACCTAGCTTAGGCTTTGATACTCCTGTATTTTTAACGGATTTTCCGCCTGAAATGGCTTCGCTGGCAAAAGTGAAACAGGATGCAGACGGTGAACTGGTTGCAGCACGGTTTGAGGTGTATATCGAAGGCTTGGAGCTAGCCAATGCCTATGATGAGCTTTTGGATGCCGAGGTTTTGGCTTCTCGTTTTCAGGCAGATAATACAGAGCGTGCCCAGCAGGGATTACCTGTCATTCCAACAGATCAGCATTTGTTAGCAGCCCTACCGAATATGCCAGAATGTTCAGGTATTGCTTTAGGTGTGGATCGGTTGTTGATGGTGGTCATGAACCAGCTCAACATTGATCAGGTGATTGCCTTCCCCGCCGAGATTGCATAAGGGGGATTCGAGATTATACCAACTGCATCAACAATTGAATCAATTCACTTTGTCGGTGCGTGTTGGTTTTCTTGAAAATCGATTGTAAATGTTTTTTCACGGTATCCGCTTGAATGTCATGGATCAGGGCAATTTCTTTGGTGGTTTTACCTTCAAGCAGTTGCTCGCAGATTTTGTGCTCAACAGGGGTAAACATAAAAAGTTGCGTACAAATGTCTTTCTGGTATTTGGGCTTAGGCTTAAGCCCTGAGAATGTTGCCAGTAAGACTGGGCGTAAACCAAAAATCTTATGTGTTTTTTCCGGGCTGAGTAAATCCAGTGTTAGGAATAAATGTTGATCTAGCATCATGACTTTGCTGCGTTCTGCATGTGCCAGATCGTGATGATTTTTATAAAGACGTTCTAATTCAATCAAGTTCTGATCGAATTGTTGTTGCTTATTCTCACTTAACAGAAAGCGGCGTTGCTTAATCTGGATCTGTTCATTCGATGCTAATAATTGTTCTGCCTCAGTATTAATTTCAAGGATATCGCCATTCAGATTAATAATTGCGATCGGCTGATTCATTTTTTGAATCAGTTGTGATCCGAGTAAGGTCATGCTGGAATATTCAAAATGATGCCGATATTGCTGAATCTTTTGCCGCAGCATCGGCAAAATCTCGTACACGGGTTCTAACTCAGTGCAGTTTAAAGCACCACGATCAGGACTGGTGAGAAAGGCTAGAATGACACAAACTTTGTGATCATAAATCACCTGAATGGCTGAGCAGAAGCGTAGATTCAGCGGTTGCAGTACACGTTGATAGACTTGAGTTTGAATAATTTCATGTTCTTGAAAATGTTGAGTGCAATGCATCCATCCCTTCATTGGCCCTAAAAGCATTTTCTTTAAACGCGGGTCATCATCTATGGCCAAGCGGATTTGGGTTAGTGCGGCTTGTTCAAGTTGATTGGCATCAAAATTGATGCCGTGATGAACACTGAAAGAAAGCGCTTGTACCTCTAGGTCAACAGCAAGCAGTTGGGATGCCTGCAGATCAAAGTAATGGTTCAACTGTTCGAGAAAAATCATCCAATCATCAGCATGCTGAACCTTGTTCAATATTTTGAGGACAGCGCCATGTTGGATTAGATTCATCTAAAAATTCCATCAGAAGAATAAAATATATCCTTGTAGTTTATATCGGTTGTTAATAAATGAAATTACTAATTGGAAAAAATGTGATTTATTATGCAATTATCGGATGAAGTGGATTATTTGGTATAAATAAAAAGGCGATAAGATACCTAAACCTATAAAAACTTAAGCTGGATTCATAATTACTTTGTAATGGGAAAGGTTCAATTTCATCACTAAACAATCAGCTTGAACAGAACGAGTGCAAAAGAGAATGCACCAGAAATTTGATGCATTATTTTTTTATTCACTTTGAACGCGATATTGAATTTCTTACGCATAGGTCGTCAAAAATGCTGAACAGCAGTCGATATCAGGATTGCGTGCGTAAGATGGTTCTAAACCCGACATGGGTTGCAGCTAAATCAAATTCTTGTGGGTAACGACTACTATTTCGATAACGAGCACAAAAGTTAGAAGCACATAAAAAAGAACCGCCTTTCAATACATATTGCGTTGCAGTGCTGTTTTGTTGTCGCAGTTCCGCATAATTGCCCATGTGTTGATCATGTGCGCCGTGATAGACAGAAGACGTCCACTCCCAGACATTGCCAATCATATCGAATAATCGAAAGGCATTGGCGGGATAGCATCCGACTGGCGCTACACCGTCGAAGTGATCTTCCGCTGTATTGTTAAGTGGGAATTCACCTTGCCAGTAATTGGCTTGGGGATGTTGATGCGTATCTTGAGGTGCTTGGTGTAAAGGGGTATCTGTTGTTGATCCAGCTTTGGCGGCATACTCCCATTCTTGTTCGGAAGGTAAATCTCGCCCTAACCAGACCGCATAATGTTCTGCATCATTTTTGGTGACATAACGCACAGGTTCGGAGGGAAGAGGAGCTTGACCTGCAGCGCCGTTGGGGGTTTTCCAAGAGTAATCGCTTTTCAGTTGCCACCATTGATTCGGATGATTGACATCAGGGGAAAATACAGCGGCCTGTTTTTGTTTTTCCGCATCGGTGACATAGCCTGTTGCTTTGACAAAACTGGCAAATTGGGCCACGGTCACCTCCGTTTGGTCAATCCAGAACCCTTCAACTTGGCGTTGTGGTTTGCCAAAATTCAGCTCATCAGGGTAGGCTAAATTGGAACCGAGTTGAAATGTTCCTTTCGGAATCCAAACCATGCCCGCAGTTTTACTGTGTTGCCAAGCATGGGGTAAGCCGGAATACTGTTGGCATTGCGGCAATGAGCCAAGGGATGCTGTGGCGGTCGCCGTTTGGCGATGGGACGTTGTGGTGTCTGGGGCAACTTTGCTGCAGCCTGCCACAAGGGACAGGCTGCAGAGTGAGATTAAAATGGGCGAGAGTTTCATTTAAGGAAGTATTCCTTGACGCCATTTTGTTGGGTGTATTTATTATAGACATCCACCAACTCTTGCAGCTTGGCTGGGTTCTCCTGCGCAAGATTTCGAGTTTCTCCTCGATCATTTTTGAGGTTGTAGAGCTCCCATGTACCCGTCCCAAGTCCAGATGTTCCTTGTAGGGCGATTTTCCAGTCTCCTTGACGTGCATATTTACTGCCATGTAATTCATCAGCAAAACTAAAGTTCACAGGGCGAATTGCTTGAGCCTTATTTTCAAGTATGGCTTTCCAAGAATAGCCACTTGGTGTATTAATTTGGCGACCTTTGTATTGGCCTTGTGGAATGGCAATGTTGGCATAGTCAAGAACCGTTGGGAAAACATCCAGAACGGAAGCAAAGCCATGATAGGTTGCTTGCGCTTTGCTTTGATCAGGTAGCTTTACAATCGCAGGTGCGGTTGTTGCGCCTTCGCCTGCCGTATCTTTCCAAAGGTGAAAGGGTGCAGCACTGACTTCTGCCCAACGTGGCCCGACATAATGGTAAGAGCTTGAGGTTCCGACATTATCAACGCTATTATCAAACCCAGATTCAGCCCCATAATTACCACGGATAAAACCTTCGGCGCCATTGTCAGACACAAAGAAAATGAGAGTATTGTCATATAGATTATTGCGTTTTAGATATTGAATGACCCGACCGATGTTGGCATCCAGATTTTCGACCATACCCGCATAGATTTCCATTCTGCGTGCTTCCAAGGCCTTTTGCTCAGGTGAAAGTTCATTCCATTTACCGTATTTTTGTGGTGCATTTTGTGTGGCAATAGGGTCTGCAGCTGTAAAGTTGGCGGGGATCAGTCCGAGTTGTTTCTGGCGGGCGATCCGTGCATCTCGAATCACATCATAGCCGACATCATAAACACCACGATAGCGGTCACGATATTCGGTGGGTGCCTGTAAGGGCCAATGTGGAGCAGTATAGGCTGCGTAGGCAAAAAAGGGCTTTCCAGAGTTTTTACCTGAGTCTAAATAGCTAATCAGTTTATCGGTGTAATAATCGGTTGAGAAAAAATTATCAGGCAAGGATGAAATTGGGACGGGTTTGCCATCTTCAGTATAGGTTGCATTACGTTTATAGGCCGAAGGCGCTTGTTTAAAATGTAGGTCTAGACCTTGTAACAAGGTAAAGGAATGGTCAAAACCTTTGGCATGTGCATTGCTTGCATCGGTTAAGCCTAAATGCCATTTGCCACTGATATAGGTGCGATAACCATTGTCTTTGAGCACCTCTGCGATGGAAAGTGAGCGTTCATTTAAATAGCCCTCATAACCTGGCTGTCCTTTTAGGTGCGGTGGTGTAAGTTCAGCCATGGCACCAATACCAGCCAAATGATGGTCTGTGCCCGAAATCAATTGCGAGCGGGTTGGAGAACAGGTTGGTGCAGTATGATAATCGGTTAGAATGCGGCCTTCTCGCGTCAGGGCATCAATGTTTGGAGTACGAATTTCTCCACCAAAAGCCCCTAAATCTGAATAGCCTAAGTCATCGGCCATGATGAATAAAATGTTAGGTTGCTTTTTGGTTTCAACGACAGTGTTGGAATTATCAGAATCATTATTACTGCAAGCTGAAATTGACAGACTAAATAATGCAATTGAAAGCGTGCTCAGGAGGCTTTTACGAGACATGAGAATCGACTTAATTTTCTATAAGGATTAAGGCAAGTTTAGAGTGATGATTTTTATGATAAAAATAATTAAAATTTGATTGTTAATCTTAAAAAAAGCAAAGCCCCGAGCGAGGGGCTTTGTTCTGGAATGCTTTAAAATGGAATTTTGGTGAGCTGATTGAGAAAATGCGGAACCACTCTTGGTTCCAGAATAATGGTCACGACCACACCATAGGCAGCTCCCCACAGGTGAGCACTGTGATTAATATTGCTATTGCCGCGTTGACCTGACCAGATACTATAAGCCACATATAAAATGGCAAAAATAATGGCAGGAACTGGGATAAAGAACACGAAGATCAAGTTCCAAGGTTGGAACAGGATATAAGCAAACAGGACTGCTGAAACCGCACCAGAAGCCCCTAAGCTCGCCCATCGTGCATCGTGGCGATGTTTTATGTAGCTCGGTAAAATGGCAACAATTAGTCCGCCCAAATAGAATAAAACAAAGCCCATGTCATAGAAAAACTGACGATAGAAGCTTTCAATGATATTGCCAAAGAAAAACAGCGTAATCATATTGAACAGGAGGTGCATACCATCGGCATGGATAAAGCCATGCGTGATAAAACGATCATATTGTCCACGCTGCATGGCAGGAGGCCAGAAAATTAAACGGTTCATCACCGCCTGATTGGAGAAGGCCAATAAGGAGATTGCAACGGTAATAATGATCAGAGTCACAGTGTGACCAAAGGGTAGAGGTAACATATAGGTTTTAAATTGATCAGTGTCTAAGCAATAATGCCATTAAAAACTTAATAAACAATGATCTTGCATAGAATTCCTACAAAAATGGTTGATTTTTTTTTATTACCCTCCATCTTCGGTTAATATAACGACATCAGCTTGAGGATTATTGTTATGTCGACTGAGAACACCAACACTGCTGTCGCAGAAGAAATTCCAAACCTTTTAATTACTCCCTCTGCACAAGAGTATTTAGGTGATTTATTAGCAAAGCAAAATACACCAGGGATTGGCGTTCGTGTTTTTGTAGAGAATCCGGGTACTCCACGTGCTGAATGTTGTATGGCATATAGCGCACCTGAAGAAGTGGTGCCAACAGACTATAAACAGGATTATCCTAACTTTCCTGCTTATGTCGACGCGCCATCAATTCCCTATTTGGTTGATGCGGTGATTGACTACAACAAAGACCGTTTTGGTGGTCAATTAACGTTCCGCGCACCGAACTCAAAAGTGCCACGTGTTGGGCCAGATGCATCGATTGAAGAACGTATTACCTATGTGCTGCAATCTGAAATTAACCCAGGTTTAGCAGGGCACGGCGGTAACTGTAGTTTAGTTGAAGTACAGGATAGCCCGGAACATGGCCTGACCGCAGTGCTGAAATTTGGTGGGGGTTGCCAAGGTTGTTCTGCAATTGATGTCACCTTAAAACAAGGTGTGGAAACAACGTTGAGACAACACGTGCCTGAGTTACAGCGCGTAGTGGATCAAACCGATCATACGCAGGCTGAAGGCGCTTATTTTAAATAATTGCTTGAAAGTGACCGTAATAAAAAAAGCCTGTTAAAGGGCTTTTTTTATTTTTTGATCAAAACAGGGGGGCTTTTTTCTTTATTTCATAAATAGATGTATTAGAAAATAATGAATATTTAAATAATAATAATTATCATTTGTATTGAGTTTTATTTGTTTTTTGTTAGAATCTTCATCAATTTTTAAGCAGATCTTAAGATTTTTTTGAATCGGGTGGGAATATGTCCAATACAATCGTGCGTCAATCATTGCTTACCATTTCCGTGCTGAGTGGTATGATGACAATTGCACATGCAGCAGAAACTCAAACCAATAAAGATGCAGTGCAATTAGACAAGATCGTGGTAACGGCAAGTGGATTTGAGCAGGATATTAAAAAAGCAGCAGCATCTATTTCAGTACTGACGCAAGAACAAATCAACAAAAAAGCATATCGCGATATAACCGATGCCTTGAAAGATGTACCCGGGGTGGTGGTTACAGGCGGGGGAAGCTCAAGTGATATCAGTATCCGAGGTATGGGCAGTGCTTATACCGTGATTATGGTGGATGGGAAAAAATTAAATTCACGCTCGGTACGACCAAATAGTGATAACTCCGGGATTGAACAGGGCTGGTTGCCCAATATTGGGGCGATTGAGCGTATTGAAGTGATTCGTGGCCCAATGTCTGGTTTATATGGTTCAGATGCAATGGGTGGTGTCATTAATATCATCACCAAAAAGAATGCCACCGCGTGGACTGGCTCGGTTAAGGTCGATACGACATTACAAGAAAACTCGGACTCAGGAAATCAATACCAGAGCAATGCATATATTGCAGGCCCATTAATTGCGAATCTTTTATCTTTTAAAGCCAATGGACTGTATTCTCAGCGTGATGAAGATAAAATTTACGGTGGGTATAGCAAACAGAAAATTCGTGCGGGTGGGGCGGCATTCAGTCTGACACCCAACAATGATCATAGCATTGATCTTGAATACCAGCGTTCGATTCAAAATCGAGATGCAACAGTTGGGAAAAGTATTTCTCCAGTACAAACAGGACGGAACCGACCTGTAAATTCGTTAACTGACTATTATCGTACTGAATATAGTTTAACCCATCGTGGCAAGATTGCTGCAGTTGAAACACATTCTTATATTCAGCGTGAAGAAAATGAAAACCCATCTCGTAATATGGAAGCGACCAACACCACCGTTAATACCATCAATAAAATTAATTTAGGACGTAATAGCCTCAGCTTTGGTGGAATGTACTTAAAGGAAGAGTTGGATGACAAAGGCAATCAGTTAAGTGTGGGCGGGGCAAAACCCGTTTCGAACCTTGATCGTTATAGTTGGGCCTTATTTGCTTAGAATGCCTGGAATATCGTGGATGACTTTAGCTTAACAACCTCGCTGCGTTTAGACAAAGATGAAAAGTTTGGCGATCACTGGAGCCCCAAAGTCTATGGAGTTTGGGGGCTCAATGATAATTGGGTGATCAAAGGTGGTGTTTCTACAGGCTATAAAACACCAGCACTTCGTGCCACAGTTGCGGAATGGGGCCAAGCAACGGGTGGTGGACAAAGTAAAGGGGTAATTGTTGGAAATCCAAATCTAAAACCTGAGAAAAGTGTCAACTATGAGGTTTCCTTTAATTGGGATAATTTGGATACCCTGAACGCAGGGCTCACTCTGTTTAATAGTGAATTTAAAGACAAGATCACTGAAGTCAGAACTTGTCAGGGTAAACTTGGTGAGATGAAATGTGATTGGTTAGGCGAGAAGTTTGATTTTGTCAGCTTGCGTGAAAATGTCGATAAAGCCAGTATGCGTGGTGCAGAAGCGACCTTTGGCTGGCAAGTCTTAGCAAATGTCAACTTGAGTGCCAATTATACCTTCACCGATACCGAGCAAAAAAGTGGTATCAACAAAGGCAAGCCTTTAAATGAAATGCCAAAGCATATGTTCAATACGACTGCGGACTGGGAAATTAATGACCAGTTCTCAAGTTGGGGCCGTGTTAACTACCGCAGTAAAACTTCGGATTATTTAAGCCGCACTGCAATGGCGAAAGGCAAACCTGCCTATACCATGGTGGATGTCGGGTTAAACTATAAGCCAACACAAAATATCGCAGTTGCAGCAGGGATCTATAATCTATTTGACAAAGAAATTGATAAAGATACCTATAACTATGTCTTAGATGGCCGCCGTTACAATCTTGGCGTGACATATAGTTTCTAAGTCGAAGCAGCAAAAGGATAGGGCAGAAAATGCCTTATCCTTTTTTATTTAAAATTTGATTGACTGGCTCAGAATAATAAAATTTCTCTAAATAAGCACGTGCACGCTGTCTTAAATAACCCGTGCTAATCACTTGCTGTAAAACAGGGCTGAGCAAATGACTGAGCTCATTTTCAATCAACGCTTCGTCGATATTCAGATCACGTAGTAAAAGATCAAAGCTACGTTCCTGATTACGGGCATACCATGCATAGACGCCATCATGCACTTGTTGCTTCAGGTAAGGGGTTTGACGAATATGTTCCCAAATCTCATGTCCCATGCCCACGGTCTGCGGCAGGTCTTGGACTTCGATATAATTTTTCAATACAGATAAAGGCATCACTTTGATTTTATGCCAGAGATTGGCCTGAAAATGATATAGCTTGTCATCATTGAAGTGCTGGTTTAATACCTTTTCACTCATTTGACTGATTTTTTGAATATTCTTTTGTAAGTAGTTTCCGATCGCTTCATTTAGATTTGAATCGGTCACGGTTTCTAAGACCGATTTCCCCATTTTCATAAAATGTCCCACACCTGGCACACGCTTAGACATGGAATTATCCAGATAGTCTTGGATAGAGTGTTGAATCAGTTGGGTGATCAGTGCAGAAAAAGCAGGGTTATTGACGATGGTTTTAATCAGGCGTTGGCGATGTCCACTTTTGCTGGCTACGTATTGCGCAATCGAATCAATGGTGAGGACTGGAATCACATCTTCAATGCGAGTTTGATCATTGATGGGATGAATCAAGGCAAAACGGATATGTTCAGCAATTTGTTCGACTAAAAATGGACTGGCAGGTGTAGCTAAAATCTGCTTTTCAATCAGGTCAAAGATTTGTTCAAATGACCACAGATGTCCTAACTGTTGTAAGCGCAACCAATGATAGAACTGCTTAAACTCATGTTGAATGGTTTCTGCTTGTGCAAACTCATGCTCTAAAAAGTCAAGTTGTGCATCAATCAGTTGTTCTATCATTGGCTGTTTAGACATAAAATCTCAAATCGTTACGGTAAATTTAGGGTGAAGAAGAGGTTGCTGGCTTTTGTACCTGAATCTTGCTTAAAAAGGGAAGGTATTGCTGTACCACCAATTGATCTGCTTCCAAGATCGGCATATGACCTACATTGTCCAAGATTACGGGTGTTTGGGCATTCTTCAGGAGCGATTTTAACTCAGGCGCTACTTCAACATTAATAATCTTATCTTGCTTTCCCCATAGGATCAGGGTTGGTGCATCGATTGAGCGAGCCAGTAAGGCAAATGAATCCGGTGTATACAGCTTATTCAAAGCAATGATTTGGTCGACCATTTTCTTGGTTTGTTCAACTTGACCAATCATCATTTTCTCTTGTGCTTGTGCAATTTCCTTTGGAATGAACGGTGGTGTAAACATGGCTTGTTGCATTAAGAAGTTAAAGTCACCTTTCTTACTCACAATCATGTTTTTTACTTGGGTTGGGTCTTTAAGATAAGGCGTGTTAGCAGATTTATAGACCCCCGCAGCATCAATCAAGAACAGGCTTTTGGTTTCAAATGGGTATTGGCCTGCATATAGCATGGCAATTGAACCACCTAATGAATGACCTGCAACATGAGCTGGCCCTGTCAGATTGGCTGCTTCGACAAAACGACGTAATTTTTCAGTTACGTTAGGTACTGAATAGTCAAAATCTTTGGGAACCTGTGTTTCACCGCTGGCGGGTAGGTCTGGAATGATGACATGGTAGTTTGCAGTTAAGGCGCGTGCAACACGATTCCAGTTGTCTCGACTGCCAGCCAAGCCATGAATTAAAATGACAATAGGTTTACCCACTTGACCGCCTTCACTATAAGACCAGGTGATATCTCCTACCTTTAAGGTCTTGCTTTGTAAGCCAGCCCAAGTACGTTCTTGTTGGAGCAGATTTTGGAAACTCATCTCAATTTCCGCAGCCTGCGTGGTGCTGATCGCGATTGTAGTCAAACTGCATGCCAGTAAAGCCGCAGTTAATGTCCTGCGAAAGGGCATGGCAAATTGGTTTTTTGTATTCATTGCTCTATCCTTGATCTATTTTTACACTCATGGATTATTGGGGAAAGTGCGAAAGGAGTCATTTGCATAATCTACAGCTGTATGGAAATTCTTGCCAATGAAATCATCATTTTTCCTTTATTTTCCTGATTAAAAGATTAGCAAGTGTTCTGAGAGTTTTTATTTTTGTCAGTGACTTTCAAACAGGTGCACATTAAACTGTCCGCTCAGGTCAATTATAAATGGATACACGCATGCTCACCGCACAAGAAGCATTAGATCGTTTAAAAGCTGGTAATGCCCGTTTTGTAAAAGGAGAGGCAGTTCAACAAAGATTATTGTCTCATCAGGAACGTGCCGAAATGGCAAGTGATCAAAATCCTTTTGCCATTGTTTTAGGCTGTTCTGACTCACGTGTACCTGCTGAAATGGTATTTGACCAAGGTTTAGGTGACCTGTTTGTAATCCGTGTTGCGGGCAATATTGTTGCACCTTCACAGGTGGGCAGTGTTGAGTTTGCGGCAGAGCGCTATGATTGTGCAGTCGTGGTGGTTTTAGGCCATAGCCATTGTGGAGCGATTCAAGCGACCATTGATACCTTGATGCATCCAGAGCAACCCCCGTCATCGAATTTGATGTCGATCGTGAATCGTGTGCGTCCTTCGGTTGAAATCTTGATGCAAACCGAATTGAAAAACGATTTGAAAAAACTCTCGGCCCATGCAGTTCGTTCCAATGTATTTGCCTCAGTGAATCAACTACGTCACGGTTCTGCTGTGTTAGAAAGTTTAATTGAGAAAGGCAAAATGATCGTGGTCGGAGCTGAATATTCGCTAGAAACGGGCGAAGTTAGTTTCTTCGATTTTTAAAGTAGATGGCGAGTTGAGAAACTCGCCATAATTTTATGATTAATGCTTTATATCCTTCATTGATAAAATCTGGATGTTTCAACCCAAAGAGCATTCTGCAATGAATATTATGCCTGTATCTGAATCCCTGATGGCAGATTGGTTGGGATTGAGAAAACTGCTCTGGCCTGATCATGACGAGGCACATTTACAGCAAATGCAGCAGCTACTTCAACAGACACAAAGCTTGCAGCTACTTGCATATTCAGATACTCAACAAGCGATTGCCATGCTGGAAGCATCGATTCGATATGAATATGTAAATGGCACGCAAACTTCACCAGTTGCATTTCTTGAAGGAATTTATGTCCTTCCTGATTATCGACGTTCAGGCATCGCAACACATCTGATTCAACAAGTAGAAGCATGGGCAAAACCGTTTGGATGTACTGAATTTGCCTCGGATGCAGCCCTCGACAATCGTATTAGCCATGCGATGCATCAGGCGCTTGGTTTTCATGAAACTGAACGTGTGGTTTATTTCAAGAAACACATTGGCTGACGCGCTAGTAATCAATGCGTGATTTATAAAGCGCCTTTAATATAAGGATAAGCTAAATTTAACAGCATGGGTTGCGCTTTGGCGTTGGGATGAATTTGATCATTTTGAATTAAATGCTTATGCCCAGCGATGCCTTCTAAGAAGAAGGGCAACAGCTTTACTTGATATTGTTGGCTAACCACTTTGTAATTATTTTCAAAAGCAGTGTTATAGGCAGTTCCATAGTTCGGCGGAATTTTCATACCAAACAATAAAACATTGGCCTTCTGTTTTTGGCTAAGCTGTACCAATTGTGCAAGGTTTTTTTGAATCATTTGTGGCGGTTGGCCCCGTAAGCCATCATTTCCTCCAAGCTCAATCACGACGACTTCTGGCTTATAGGTTTGTAACAGTTTCGGAAGTCTTGCCAATGCACCGCTGGTGGTTTCACCACTGACACTTGCATTGACCACTTTGTGCTGTTTCGGATACTGTTGGTCTAAGCGTTGTTGTAATAACTGAACCCAGCCTTGCTTTACATCAATGCCATAACCTGCGCTGAGGCTATCACCCAAAATTAAAATAGTCTTTGCTGAAACCCATGTTGGGGTCAAACACATTGTGATGATCCCAATTGCTTTTGATACTGACCAGATAACTTTAGATTTTTGCATCGTATTTCAAATTTGTCCTAAAGGATACGTGACATCATGCCACAACCGATTATCTCTGCCCAAAAAGTTACACAAAATATTCAAATCAATCAGCAAAGTCTCAGCATTTTAAAAGACATTGATTTAGACATTTATCAAGGTGAACAGATTGCGATTACAGGTCGATCAGGTTCAGGAAAATCAACCTTATTGGGCATTCTTGCGACACTGGATCGACCAAGTCTGGGCGAATTATGGGTGTGTGGGGAAGCTGTGCATACTTTAACGGAAGAACAACGGGCCCGTGTTCGTTTAGAAAATATTGGCTTTGTATTTCAGTCTTTCCAACTGTTACCCCAGTTAAGCGCATTGGAAAATGTGATGCTGCCACTACGCTTGCAGCCTGATTTTAATTTCAAGCAGGCGGAACAGAAAGCCTTGCTATGGCTGGAACGGGTGGGCCTGATTCGACAAGCACAGCAAACACCGAAAGTACTATCCGGAGGGGAGCAACAACGTGTTGCGATTGCACGTGCCTTGATTGCGGAGCCGAAAATCATTTTTGCTGATGAGCCGACAGGCAATCTGGATGGACAAACTGCGGAAGAGGTTGAGCAACTGTTATTTGATTTAAATCAGGAGTTAGGTACGACCTTAGTCCTGGTCACTCATGATCAAAACTTGGCTGCACTTTGCCAACGGCATGTCAAACTGGTTGATGGTCAAATTCAGGAAATCGTCAAGCAGCCGGAGGGGATATGAGTTCAGTGCTGAAACCTTTACTGCAGCAAAGTTTTCGTACAGGTGGTTTATATCTCCTGATTATTGCGCTGTCTTTGGCAATCAGTGCAACCACGGCACTTAAGTTCAGTAATACCCAAGTGCAAAATGCTGTTGCGTTACAAGCAGCTGAAATGTTGGGTGCAGATCTGGTTCTATCTGATAAGGAGCCCATTCAACTCATTTGGCTGCAACAGGCAGATAAGCTGAAGTTACAACATGCAGCAGTGACTGTATTTAGTTCGATGGCACATAACCAAGATCAGTTTGTGATGGTCAATGTCAAAGCGGTAGATGATCATTTCCCATTACGTGGCCAATTACAGATTCAACCCAATGCAGGAACGATACAGCCAGGTCAGGTTTGGCTAAGTCCGCGGGCGATGGATCTGTTGCAGACCAAACTAGGTGAGCCGCTTGCGATCGCAGATGGTCAGTTTAAGGTTACAGGCATTATTGAGCGTGATTCCAATCAGGAAATGGGTTTCTCTGGTTTTTCTCCTACAGTGATTATTCATCAGGCTGATATCGCCAAAACCAATGCTGTTCAGGTCGGGAGTCGAATTGAGTATCGACTGCTCCTTGCAGGAGAGCCAAAGCAAACCCAAGCCTTTAAAAAAGCTTTTCAGCAATCTCAAAAGCTTGAACAGGAGATTGATCAGCCAGTAGATCAACAGCTGGAGAGTGAGCAGGGTTCGCTGAAACTTAGAGATGCCAGCCAATCCAATAGCCGTTTGATGAAACCGATCGAAAATCTGGATACCTTTTTACAGCTTGCCAATTTATTGACCATTTTGCTCTGTGGTATCGCGATTGCTTTAACCAGTCAGCGTTATGTGCAACAGAATCAGGATCATATTGCGTTGATGCGTTGTTTAGGTGCGAGTAAGCGACAAATTTTATGGGCGTATATTGCCTTGCTTGGCATCGTCAGTGCCTTGTCAATTGTACTGGGGAGCTTAATTGGAATTGCGTTGGGCTATGGTTTGCTACAATTGATGTTGCAACTGATTCCACAGCTGCAATTGAGCTTTGCACTGGCTGATTTGCTTTATGCTTTACCGATTGCAATTTTTACCAGTGTGATGGTGCTGATTGGCTTTATTTTGCCGAGCATTTGGGAATTGTTAAATACTCCTCCGATTCGGGTGATTCGCCAACAAGAGCGTTCACGTAAGTCTTATCTGGCAATGTTCGCAATTGGTATTGTCAGTTTGATTCTATTTAGTTTGGTGTTGAGTGATAACTTACAATTAAGCCTGTTGGTGTTAAGCGCAATATTGTTGCTTTGCGTGATTTTGTATGTGGTGATTTGGCTGCTACTCAAGACGATTAAACAACTGAAACATCCTCTTGCTGCCTATGTAAGGATTCCACATCAAACCGCTTTGCAGGTCACAGCATTGGCTTTAGGCTTGAGCTTGATTACAGTCTTGAGTGTGCTAAGAACTGACCTATTACAACGATGGCAACAACAATTGCCAGTGGGGACGCCGAATCAATTTGTTTATGGTCTGCCACCATTTGATATGCCGCAGTTTAAACAGCAAATTGAGCAAAATGGTTGGCAGTCAACGCCACTTTATCCGAATATTCGTGGGCGTTTGGTTGCTAAAAATGGTCATGCCTTTGCACCCGAACTGGTCAGGCAAAACAATTCATTGCGCCGTGAATTGAATTTGACTCAAACAGATCATTATCCTAAAGACAATGTGATTACCCAAGGCGTTGCCAAATTTAGCAAAATAGGGCAAGTGTCAGTCGAGCAAAAAACCGCACAGGAGCTTGGTATTCAAATTGGGGATCAACTCAGTTTTAGTTTGCCAGAAGGAACATTAGCAGCAACGGTAGTGAATTTACGTTCCGTTGAATGGGAGAGCTTTAGTCCGAATTTTTTCTTTATCTTCTCACCTAAAACCATGGATGAAAATGCAGGAAGTTATTTGGGCAGTTTTTATCTGCCCCCTGCGGATCAACCGAAAATGGTGCAATTGATTCAACAGTTTTCTAATACAGTATTTATTGATGTGGGGCGGGTGCTGGATGAAATTAAACGCTTGGTGAATGTGCTGGTACAGATCATAACGGTACTGGCTGCCTTAGTCGGCTTCTCTGGCGTATTGGTATTGATTGCATGTCTGAATGTGCTGATGGATGAACGCCGTAAAGAGGTTGCTTTACTACGTTCATTTGGCGTTGCCAAGAGTAAGTTAAAACGTATGCTTAGTCTGGAGATTGGTTTTATTGGCCTGTTGGCCGGTGTGGTGGCGTGTTTGTTCGCCGAAGTGATTAGTGCGATTGCCAGTCACAGGATGCAAATGGCAGTGCAATGGCATCCTGAGATTTGGCTAATCTTACCGCTGAGTATGATGATCATTTGTACCTTGATTGGTCGTTATCGCCTGAGCTATTTATGCGATATCCCACCTTTACAAAGTCTAAGAGAAATCAATCAGTCTTAGAGGCTTAACTACTTTTTTTGGCACAGGATTCTATGCCTTAACGGGTCGAATCCTGTGCTGGTGTAATGAGGAGTGATCATACGGTCACTGTAAAGATTAGCCCTCTAAGGGGATGAGCTGCGGATTCCAGACAATTTCCCATAGATGCCCATTGGGATCGGTAAAATATCCAGCATAACCGCCATAAAATGTACTTTGAGCTTCTTTGATGATGGTGGCTCCAGCTTCTTTTGCGTGCTGCATGATCTCATCAACTTCATTCTTGTGAATGACATTATGTCCAATCGACATGGCAGTTGAACTGATAGGATGTTTGATTAATCCTGCATCCCGAGCGAGATCATCTTGCGCAAAGATTGCAAGCTTGAGTCCATTTTGAAGATCAAAGAAGGCGACAGCGCCATGTTCAAACTCTCGTCCAATAATGCCTTCAGTTGGAAATCCAAGACCATCACGATAAAAATTAGAGATTGTTCTAGGTCGATAACACCAAGTGTTAAAACAGAAATTCGTGGTTTCATATCTATATCCCTTTTGATTTCATAGATACACTTATCCAGCATAAGTGTATTATTCGTCATGGGCCGTTCATGGAATAACGGAAGAACTCGTATTGACGGGGGAATGGGCCAACCTTCCCAAACCTAATCTGTTTTAGACTCAATCAGCATAATCAGAGGTGAAAATTTAGTCAATAAGAACAGTGTATTCATGTATTTTATGAGGCTCAACACAGCGCACTCCATGATGGATTCCTACTGCTATCATTGTAATTTTCGCTCTACAACGCCGAAGAGAAATCCATCAGTCTTAGAATGTTGACTGGTTCTGGCGCAAGATTTCATGCCATAAAGGATTGAGTCCTGTGCTTAACGCCGTGCAATACCAATAAAATGCAGCAAGTAAAATAAATCCAATCATTAAAGCCATGATTTGGAATACAACTTTATTCTGCATTTTTTGGCTGAAATACCATGTTGCTGCCAGTAAAGCACCCATCAGCATGCCACCGATATGTGCGGCATTATTAATACCTGAAACGGTAAAACCAAAGATGAGGTTAATCCCCATAATCATCAGTAATGATTTTTTATCGAGCCAGAAACGTTGCTGCGGTAAGGGCGGAAATAAGGACACTACGGTGAGTGCTGCACCGAGACCCATCACTGCACCTGATGCACCTGCACTGATCCGTGGTAAGAGATTTGGATCAAAGTGCTGCAACAGTTCATAGCCATCACGAATGCTTAAATAGCTTGATAGGACACTGCCCATTAAACCTGCAAGAAAATATAGTCCAACATAATAACTTCGTCCAAACAGTTGTTCCGCAATACTGCCAAAGATATACAGCGCCCACATATTCAACATCAAATGAATCATGCCAAAATGAAAAAACATACTGCTGAATAGGCGTTCTGGTTCACCAGTAAAAGTCAGTGGAGTAAAATCTGCACCCCAGGCAATTGCATCTACTGGGGCAGGGTCGGTAATATTCACACCTGAAAGAATTTGCCAGCCAAATAATCCGACATTGACTGCAATCAGTAGCGCAGTAAACCACCAGGTTTGTATTTGCAATTTTTGATTGATTTGTGGTGGAGTCGTTTCAGTCATATGTTTAGGCTAGTTATTGATATATAAAATAGCTTAGCATGAATTTATTGCACGATGGAGTGATGCAGTTTAATGAAAGCCTTTTTAGCACGCTTAGTAATGTTGGTTATTGGCGTCATTCTCCTGATCCAACTGTGGATTTTTAGTAGTTTGCTATGGTGGCGTACCCACCCTGTTGAAACCACGATGTTTATGCGTTGGGACTATTTAACCGACTTTAAACCGATCAAACAGGAATGGCGTGATTACGATGATATTAGTGATAATTTCAAGCGTGCTATTTTAGCGGGCGAAGATGCCAAGTTTATTCATCATCATGGTTTTGACTGGGCGGGAATTCAATTTGCATTAGAAAAAAATACTGAAAAAGGTGAGCTGGTGGCAGGCGGTTCAACGGTTTCACAACAGCTGGCTAAAAATTTATTTCTCTATAATCAGCGCTCCTTCATCCGTAAGGGTCAAGAAGCAGTTGCAACGTGGATGATGGAACGGATGTGGTCAAAACGCCGTATTTTAGAAGTGTATATGAATTCGGTTGAATTTGGTCAAAATATCTATGGCGTTGAGGCCGCAGCTCAATTCTATTATGGCAAAAGTTCGAAAAGTCTAAGTCGAGAGCAGGCGGCTTTCTTGGCGGCTTTACTCCCAAATCCAAAGTATTATCAAGACAATCGCAATGATCGTAAGCTGCAGTATCGTAAACGTGTGATTTTAAAATATATGAATGCCATACAACTTCCGCAATAATTTGCTGAATTTCAAAAAAAGCTCAATATTTTTGGGCTTTTTTTACCAAATTGACATAATTTTGCAGCATACTAAAAGCATCACTTGATGAATGATAATGCGACAAGGTTCAGTATGAATACTGCAGTGACGACAACAGCGCCAATAGAATATAGTTATAACGATCGTTATATTAATCGTGAACTTTCAATTCTCGATTTCCATCTTCGAGTACTTGAGCAGGCTGTCGATCCACTTCACCCATTATTAGAACGGATGAATTTCCTGCTGATTTTTTCACGCAATCTCGATGAATTCTTTGAGATTCGCGTTGCAGGGATGATGGAGCAATTAACCTTAGGCAATGAAAGTCGTACTCCAGATGGTTTAACCCCAAAACAGGTGTTAGAACAAATTTCAAAAACCACACATGCTGCGATTGAACGTCAATACCGGATTTTAAATGAAGAAATATTGCCGAAGTTACGTGAAGAAGATATTTGCTTCTTGCGCCGTGGTGAATTAACGCCTGCGCAATCGGCATGGATTAAGAAGTATTTCCAAGAGCAGGTTGCTCCTGTACTCACTCCAATTAGTCTTGATCCCGCACATCCATTTCCACGCTTAGTCAACAAAAGTTTAAATTTCATTGTGACTTTGGAAGGGAAAGATGCATTTGGACGTCAGATTGATCTCGCAGTTGTCCCAGCTCCGCGCTCTTTACCACGTGTAGTACGCTTACCTGATGAACTTACTAATGGTAAAGAACATCATGTGATGCTGTCAGCGATTATTCATGAACATGTCTCTGATTTATTCCCTGGGATGACAGCAACAGGTTGTTACCAGTTCCGTGTTACTCGTAATGCCGATCTGGCCTTGAACGAAGATGTAGAGGATCTGGCCAAAGCGTTGAAAGGGGAGCTGAGCTCGCGTCGTTTTGGCCGTGCAGTACGTCTGGAAGTCACACATAACTGTCCAAAGCATATCTATGAATACTTGTTGGATGAGTTCGATTTGAACGAAGAGCAATTGTATCGAGTAGATGGGCCAGTGAATTTGGCGCGGTTACTGTCGAATTTTAAACGTCCACATTTACGTTATGACTCGCATACCCCTGTGATTCCAAAACCATTTAAAAAGTCGGAAAGTATTTTTGCCGCAATGCAAAAACAGGATATTTTGCTACATCATCCGTTTGAATCATTTGCACCAGTGATTCAATTGTTGCGTGAAGCGGCCCGTGATCCCCAGGTGTTGGCGATTAAGCAAACCCTTTACCGCAGCGGCGCTGATTCAGAAATCGTACAGGTACTTGCAGAAGCAGCCCGCAATGGTAAAGAGGTGACGGCAGTAATTGAACTGCGTGCCCGTTTTGATGAAGAATCAAACATCGAAGTGGCCAACGTTTTGCAAGAAGCGGGTGCAGTGGTCGTTTATGGCATCGTTGGGTATAAAACGCATGCCAAAATGATTCTGGTGGTACGCCGTGAAAACAATAAACTGGTACGTTATGTGCATTTGGGGACGGGGAACTATCATGCCACCAATGCACGTATTTATACCGACTATGGTTTGATGACCACCGATAAAGACTTGTGTGAAGATGTACACCGTATTTTTCAGGAATTAACGGGTATGGGGAAAATGGCGAAGCCGAAAAAGCTACTCCATGCGCCTTTCACTCTGCATGCACAATTGATCAATTATATTGATGAAGAAATTGTCAATGCCAAAGAAGGCCGACCTGCACAAATCATTATTAAAGTGAATGCCTTAACCGAAGTTCAATTGATTAATAAACTCTATGAAGCATCGCAGGCCGGTGTTCAGGTTGACCTGATCATTCGTTCGATTTGCTGTCTACGTCCTGGTCTGCCAAATCTTTCGGAAAATATTCGTGTTCGTTCGATTGTCGGGCGTTTCTTGGAACATACTCGGGTTTACTATTTTAGTAATAATGGTAATCCACGTATTTATGGTTCAAGTGCGGACTGGATGGATCGCAATTTATTCAACCGTGTTGAAGCCTGTTTCCCGATTGAAGATCCTGCATTGAAAAAGCGGATCTACCAACTCGGTTTATTGAATTATCTCAAAGATAATCAGCAAGCATGGGTGTTACAAGGCGATGGTGTTTGGGATCGTGCACGACCCGTGGAAGGTGAAGAGCCGCATAATGCACAGCATACTTTGCTAGAAGCAATTAAATAAGTTCATAAAAAAACCGACCTTGATGAGGTCGGTTTTTTTATTGTCGAGATTTAGTTGGTTTTCATTTCTAGGACCAGTTGATTGACCAGATCAGCTGCTTCTAATTCTCTGATTTGTGCTACATTACTGCCTGCCCAAAAGGCGCCATAACTAAAATCCTGCTGTGCATTGGCAATGCTCATGAGCTGTTTGGCCAGATCATAAGTATAAGGATATGGTGGTGTAGCGGGTCGATGCGGTGAATCGATTTGGGTATGCCATGTACCAATTAAACCGCGTGCCGGACGGCCTGAGAGACTGGCACTGACTTGGGTTAATGGTTGACTGAACAGGGCTTTACGATAGGCGTTGTTGGTACTTGAACTTTTACATTGAACAAAAGCGGTTCCTAGTTGTACACCTGATGCACCAAGTTTTAGCATTTCTTTGGCATGGTCACCATTCATGATACCACCTGCTGCAATCACCGGAAGATGACAGTGCTGGGTGATGAGTTGAACCAGATCAGCAGTCTTTATCGCAGCATCAAAATGTTGATTGAAGATACCACGATGCCCGCCTGCCTCGATTCCTTGAGCAATAATAATGTCAATACCTGCGGCTTCAATCGCTTGTGCTTCAAGTAAGTTGGTTGCAGAAACCAGTGTGACAATACCCGCATTTTTTAAGGCCTGTATTTGATGTGGGTGGGGGATGCCAAAATGAAAGCTGACTGCTTTGGGGCGTGTTTCCAGTACGATATTGAGGAAATCATCATTATCTAAAAAGCTGGGATAGATACAGTTGAGCTGAGTTGGCGCTTTCGCTGCAAATTTCTCAAATTGGGGGCGAAGATAATCAATCCACTGTTGAGCTATTTCCTGCTGCAGGGAGACCGATTGATGGCAAAAAAAGTTAACCTGAAAGGGCTGATCTGTCAGTTCTTGAGTTTTTAAGATTTGTGCTTTGGCACTTTCTGCTGTATTGGCTCCTAATCCTAAAGAACCGAAAGCGCCTTGATTGGAAACCTCTGCTGCGAGTTCTGGTGTAGAAACACCTGCCATTGGCGCGAGTAAAATTGGATGCCTGATTTCTAATAATTCTAAAATTGACATGAAGCAAGACTCATTACATTTTGTATCACCTTAACGTAAAAACAAAAAACCATGCAAATAATAATCGCTATTTAAGTATTGAATATAGACAGACTTTTAGACTTAAAAAGTATTTTAAATCGGGGTGACATTAAAGAGTGAACCGACCCAACTTGAGAATGCCATCGCCAAAATGCCCCATACTGTAATCCGCAGACTACCTTTTAACATCGAGGTGCGTGCAAAATAACTGGATAAAGCACCGAGCAGTGCCAGTGAAATAATGCCTGTGATCAGGACTGAACGTGCGATCCATGTGCTTGGACTAAGCAGAATTGCCAGCATAGGTAAGGCAGCACCGCAAGAAAAAGAAGCGGCAGAGGAAAGCGCTGCTTGGACAGGATTGGCTGCGGTATTTTCATGGATACCGATCTCATCGCGTGCATGGGCGCCAAGCGCATCATGCTCAGTAAGTTGCGTGGCAACCTCATGGGCAAGTTCAGGGTTTAGGCCGCGCGAAATATAGATTTGTGTGAGTTCTTTGAGTTCAGCATGTGGGTTTTTTTCCAGCTCTTTGGCTTCAAAACGAAGATCTGATTTTTCAATATCTTCTTG
Source organism: Acinetobacter sp. NBRC 110496 (assembly GCF_000876115.1). Lineage (NCBI taxonomy): Bacteria > Pseudomonadati > Pseudomonadota > Gammaproteobacteria > Moraxellales > Moraxellaceae > Acinetobacter > Acinetobacter sp. NBRC 110496. Next base: position 35,171 of record NZ_BBTF01000020.1, on the reverse strand, counting down.
GGATTTGACGGAAATGTATTCTCCAGCTGCCATTGATGTTGCACCTGAAATTAACCCAGCAATACAAGTAATCAATAGAGTATGTGAGCTTGCACCACTGGCAGCCATTCCCATAATTAAACTGGTTACGGAAATGATGCCATCATTGGCGCCTAAAACAGCGGCCCGTAGCCAGCCTGAACGTTGTATCACATGAGGTTCTGCATGTTGAGAAAAAGACATAATTTTGCTCTTTAAACAGGGTTTAATCTAATCTGGTTTTACAGGGTAATGTATGATTTGTTTGTAAAATTCTATTGATGATTCATAAACTTAATCTATTATAAAATAACTTATTTTAACGATAGCATAACCATGATTTGGTTATTATATATGAATAATTTAACACTTTAACTTTTTGGGTTACATTGATTTTTTATTGTCCATATTATGAGTATTTTTAGTTGAGATCTGCGATGAAAAATTCCAAAAATACGCTGCTGAGCCATACGCTATTACTTTTAGGTCTCACTTTACCGATACAGGTCATGAGTGCCGAGCCTGATTTCGTTAAAGAAGGGGATGCAGCATATAAACCAGGCAATCCAATTTATGACCGTTGGGATAAATTTTATAAAATTGAGCAAAGCCAGCCAGAAGAAGCTGAAAAAATTCTGATCGAATTAGGGCGATTGACACCGCAAGATATTAAGGTATGGAAGAGCTTGACTTATTTGCAGATTCGTCTCAATAAGCAAAAGGACGCAATTCAAAGCGTACGTAAAGCTGAACAGTTAGCGCCGCAAGATGAGCAACTCAAACTGCAAGAAGCCTATTTATTGAATCAGCAGAAAAGAAATCAAGAGGCTTTGGTCATTTTTAAACATTTATCGACCTCATCAGATGCAGAGATCGCCGCAAAATCACAACAAGCCGTACAGAACTTAAGTGGTCCAGCCGTGCAATCGACTTTTAAAGATATTTATTTTGCTCCTTCCTATGAGTCACGCTATGACGATTTCATTTTCCCATTAAAAATGCGTTACGGGAAAAACTTGGAGGGTGGTCGAGCCCAAGTGTATGGCTTTGTGAATTTGAATCGTGACACCAAATCCAAAGGTGGGGTACGCCCAGAAATTATTGATGAAAATGCTGTAACACTCGGTGTCGGGGCAAATTATCAGCCTTGGCAATCTATTCCAGTCCGTGCTTATCTGGAAGTGGGTGGTAGCTATGATTTGATTGACCGTAATCGGGATAAATTTCGTGAAAGTGTAGTCGGCGGTGTTACCGGTTATCAGGAATGGTACGCCAATCCAGCCTTAGAACAACGCACAATCTGGAATGATTACTTTACTGATTTATATGGCAATGTCGCCAGTTATTCACGAGAAAATTATAACATCATTGCTGACCTGAGATTACGTTCTGGTTTTAATCTTTATCGCGGTGAGGCGGGTACGGTACAGGCCTATGGCAAACTGCATACCCTCGCGGACTCTAAGGGCGAAAATTATAATAATTTATTTGAATATGGGGCAGGGCTTGCCTGGCAGCCTTTTAACTATGTTCCTGTAAAATTGCGGGTTGAGCGTTTATACGGCCGTTATTTAAAAGATGCTCTAGCCGATGGAACAGAAAATTATAACAACACACGTACTGAACTTGTATTTTATAAGGATTTCTAACAATGAAAAAACTCATTTCAATTGTCTTTGGAACACGACCTGAACTGATTAAATTAGCACCAGTTATTCTACTGGCTCAACAGGATGCTCGTTTTCAGGTTGAGGTTATTTTTACGGGGCAGCATGACGAATTGGTCCGAGATGCCATTGAATTTTTTCAAATAAAAATTGATCATCGTTTGAAAATGATGAATGCTGGGCAAAGTTTAAATCAGTTACTGATACAGGGTTTAAGCCAGTTAGAAGATATTTTTAATGATGGTCAACAGCGTAGTGCAATTGTCATTCAAGGTGATACCACTACAGTTCTAGCCGCAGGCTTAGTTGCTTTTTCTATGAAAATTCCTGTGGCACATGTAGAGGCAGGTTTACGTTCATATGATTTAGAGCATCCATTTCCAGAAGAGGGAAATCGCCAACTGGTATCCAGAATTACCAAGTGGCATTTTGCACCAACGGAGCAATCGAAACAAAATTTACGACAAGAGCATATTGCTGCGGAAGGAATTACAGTAACCGGTAACACTGTGATTGATGCTGTTTATTTAGGTCGTGAACTCATCCAGCAGCAGGGTACGCAACTGAATCAATTACAGCAACATGGACTCAGCTTTCCAGCACAGGCACGCGTTGTGCTGATTACTGCACATCGTCGTGAAAACTTTGGGACAGGGATTCAAAATATTTGTAATGCTGTAACGTATTTGGCAGAAACATATCCGGATGTCCATTTCGTTTGGCCTGTGCATTTAAATCCTGCTGTGCATGATGTTGTTCATGCAAGATTTGATGGACATGCTCAAATACACTTAGTTAAACCACTGGATTATCCAAGTCTACTTGCCGTTATTGATCGGGCGAGCTTTATTTTGACAGATTCGGGTGGCTTACAAGAGGAAAGTCCTTCATTCCATAAGCCCGTACTTATTTTAAGGGAAACAACTGAGCGCCCAGAAGTTGTGCAGGTGGGAGCGGGGATTTTGGTTGGAACTTATCAAGACAAGATTGTTCAGGAAGCAGAAAAATTATTATCGGATCAAGCTCATTATGCCAAAATGGCAAATGTGCCAAATCCATTTGGTGATGGCAAAGCATCACAGCGAATTCTGGACCAGATCGCTTTAGGTTAATTTATGATGTTGTCTTTGTGCTAAAGCCATATTTAAGCTTATACCATAAGGCAACACTATAGACGCTGAAACGGTTCATATAATGTGGACCATCAAAAATATATACGGTTTGTCCTTCATAGGCCTTGAGCTGTTGAATGATTTCCCATGGATAAGCTGAACGGAATTGTCCTTCCTTTACAGGACGGAAGGCTTCTAGGACAATCACGATTTTATCTTTCCCAAACTCTTTTTGTAAGTCATCTAAAACTGCCCGTGCTTGCTGAGGGGTACGGGTGCCGACACCAACACCATCTTGAAAGAATACACCAGTGTGATTGGGTAACCAGCTTTTTAACCAAGAATCCAAGTGCTCTGGCATTTGTTCAGCGCTGTAAATACTAATCCAGAGTGGTTTTGGTAAAGTTCGAATTGCTTTGGCAAGGTCATCCACACAGATCCAGGTGGGATCGGCCTCGACTGGAAAATAATATCCCTTAAGTGCGATATTATTTGTATTCTGAATAATTTTTTTGGATTGTTCGGCAAGTTGTAATACATTGGAACGTGCTTGTTTTTCATCATACTCTCCAGCTAAGCCGAGCAGAATATTTTGTGCCCATGTTTTTTGCTGGAGCTTTTTTAGATTAATATTTTTATCCCATTTTTCCAGACCAAGATCATGGTCTAGCCATGATCTGGATTGCACCACAGACCATTGGGGAACAAACGTAGAGACACCGAGCAGATCCCAGTTACCATTTGGTGGGGTTGTGTCTAAGTCTGGCTGCCAAAATATACCTTCAATGTGTGGAGGCTGCACATCTGTTTCAATATGAGCACAACCTCCTAAAAACAAGAGGGTTGATAAAGCGAGTGTAGTTAAAACTGTTGATTTATTCAGCTTTATTTTTAGCATTTGGTCTTTTTCGCCAGTACCAGAGCAAGATTGCCAAAACCATGATAGCAGAGATTATAACAACCAAGATAAAGAATGATGATTGTTTAATAAGAGGCGCTTTTTGATTTCCGACAAGAATCTTTTGTAAAATAAAGACTTGCCCACTTTCGGTGACCAGTATTTTACTGGCATTGTTGGGAATATTCTGTTGAATTTTCTCCCATAATTTGCTGAAGTTTTGCGCACCTTGAATGGAGTCGGTAATAATATCAAACCGTTGGTCATGGAAACTGACTAAAAAACCATTCGCTGTTGCAGGTGGGTAAAGTGTATTTTGATGCATTAAAACTTGTTGACGATAAATATTGGCATTCACCTGAACATTGAGAAGCTCTGGTTTATTCGGATCCAATTTCACCAGATTTAAGGGAATTGGATCATTGGTCATGAGCATTTTCTTTGCCACTTGACTGGTGGTCATCGCAATTTCCAGACTTCCAGCATTGCCATCAATGGCGATGGTTGGATGTGTTGCAAAGCTCATTGACAGTGAAGCAACCCCATTTTTAAGCTTATGGGGTAATTTTACCGTCGATTTTTGTGTATCAATCCACAGAGAACCTTTGGCTGTTGGTAAACATTGTGAGTTTACAATCACAGAATTTTCAAGTTTTAGATTAAAGGTTGTGTTATTTGAAATGGTTTTCGCAAAATAGTTAAATTGGCGATTCACTGGATCTGAATCTAAGTTGGCTGTTTTTAAACTGCCTGCCAGTCCACCATCAATCCATGTGGTAATGTTGGAACCTTCCAGTAATCCACTTTGGACTCGTAGCGCAATTTGCCCTTGTAAAATATCTGTGGGTTGCCAGACGGCAGGGAAATTCAGGAACAGGTTTTTTTCAGCCTGATTTAAACGGAAATCACTGATACCTAAGTCTGCCAAGGTATGGATTTGTCTTATTTTAGCCCACTCTGGTGCGGCAAGTTTATTTGGCAGGAACGTTGCAGAGGTATCCAGTTGTTGTAAATAATCTGGATTGAGTAAGCCATTGATTGCCGAGACCAGTTTTTCTGGCTGATCATATTGAATTTGTAATGTAGGAATATCATTTGTGCTACTGATTTGAACCAGTGTTCCTTTTGGTAAGGCAGTTGCTGATTTGATAATTTCAATATAAAAGTTTGGGTTTTGTTCTGCGGGCGCATTCTGTTCATACCACTGAATCGGAGTGACAGAACCCCAAGCACTCATTAAACGTCCTAACATCGAAGCTTCATTGACATTTGCTAGGTTGTATTTCAGTACCCCGACAAAAGGTGCAGGACGAACGACTTGAGGGTTAAACAAAGCGTCAGGTAAATCTTTGAGGCGATAAATCGGTCGGTGACGAATATACTCAATTTTGGAATTACTTAAATAAGTCACTTGATCCACATCTTCACTACAGAACGTGGTTTTATCAGCAGCTGGAGAGGTTGTGGGGGAGTATTGCTGTAAAATAAAATCTAAACGATGAAAACCACTTTGAGTAACTGGAATATTGAAACTTAGAGTACCGTCACCATTTAAGGTGGTGTTGTAGATCAGTTTATCATCCAGTTTGACCAAAAGGGTGGTGAAATGCTCAGTAGAATAATCACTGATGAAGCGGATATTTTGCCATTCAGAACCTTTCCCCACATAAAAGAAGTGTGGCTCGATGGTGTATTTATTGGAGGTATTGATATTATCAAACTTCCATGTATTCAAGGTATCTGCCGATGCAAAGATGGGCAAGGAGAGAGCAACACTTGCAACGAAGACTTTGAAGAGCGGATGATGTAAAGTTTTATTTTTCATTTATTTTTTCTCCTTGCTACGCTCAGTTTTATACCATTGTAATGAATTGCCTTGGATCTTATTTTTGAGCATGTCATAAGCAGCTTTAAACACGATAAATAAGAACACTTGTGAATACGTAACGTAAGATAAGACTGAGAAGAAATAGAGTTGAGGTTTGGCTTTTTCTAAAGATAGAGTGAACCACATTTGCGCCACATATAAGCAGAAGGATAAGCCCCAGAGCAGGGTAAATGGCCCTGGAACAGTAATCCCTGCGATACCAAGTAGACCTAAAGCTAAGGTGATATGACTCCAGATCAGCGCTGGAACAAACAACACATAGCACATGATGTTATTGAAGATTTCGATACCAATTGGAAAAGGTTTTCTGAGCGCAATTGGAAGATACTTACTGGTGACGTAGAAGTTACCTTGAGTCCAGCGTGAGCGCTGTTTGATAAAGACACTTAATGATGGAGGGTCTTGCTGCCAACCCACGGCATAAGGAACCCACTTAATGCGTCTTTGTCCAAGGAAGATACGAAAGCTCATCTCTGTATCATCTACCAAGGATTTTTCATCAAATCCTCCCAGCGTTTCCAAAGCATCTCGCCAAATGACATAGTTTGTCCCCATGAGGGTGGAAAGTTCGAAACGCTGCCAACGGCCGCCTTGAAAAATCCACTGAAAGAAAATGAATTCAATCGCAATAAAACGGGTCAAAATACTGTCTCGCCAGTTACGGGTACGAACTTTACCATTTACTGCAACTAATTTTTTATCTGCCATTAAGGTTTGAGCTAAGAGACGGACACAGTCAGGTTCTGGAGTACTGTCAGCATCGTAGACCACAATCAGCTCCCCCTTGGCATGGGGTAAACCATTATTCAGGGTACGGGATTTTCCTTTACCTCCCATTCCTTTGGGCACATTGACAATTTTAATGCAGGGGTAAATGGCAGCCATACGTTCGGCAATTTCCAAAGTATTGTCTTTAGAACCATCATTAATCAGTAGTACTTCATAGGCATGTGCTGGATAATCCTGCTGTGCAATGGCATGTAAGGTATCTTCAATGACGACTCCTTCGTTATAAGCGGGAATCAAGACACTTAAAACGGGCCAATGTTCAGGCACAGGCAAATTTTCGAGTTCTTTCGCCGCATTTTTAGAGTATTTCCATGCCTGAAAACTTAGCCAAGCCCAGAATGCTTGTGGAATCCAGATCCCAAGAAAGCCAAATAAGAAAAGAATATCAATTGCGGGCATTTATTCTTCTCCTGCGGATAATTGAAATAATCAGGATCAGCAATAGTCCACCACCAAGTAATAATGAAATCCAAGAAATTGAACTTCCAAAAGTACTCAGCAGGCTTGGATAATGCGCTGAATAAATATAGTCGAGCGGGATAACGACAGTACTCAGAGTAATCAGGATATAGCCCCATAGGCTCGTTTCTATACCCTCTTGGGTACTGGTAAACTGGGTACGATTCAAATCCCAAGAAATCCCAAGCTGAGGGTATTCGATGTTATTGAGCGGCATACCGAGCGGTGGATTAATCACGACTTGGTACCCCGTACTTTGTGAGGGATCGGTAATAGCCTGATAAAAATAGTGTTGATGATGTTGAATTTTTCGTGCAGGAATCGGCAATTCATCAGGGCTATTCGATTGAATGATATAGCTGCCAGCAGGTTGAGCAATGATGTTTTCATCCCAACCTGTTTCAATTAGTGCAGCGAGAGGACGTAATCCAATTGCCGTTGAAAAAGTGGCTTTGGCAGCAAAATATTTTGAATGGGTCATTTGATAGAAAGCTATGGGAATGGCGCCTTGATTGACCGCTTTTTTGATTTCATAATATTTAATCGCACTAAAATATTCATTTGGTAAAATCACACCAGGCCTAATCCCTTTGGCAATCAATTGCTTAAAACTTTCTGAGTTTAATTGGTCAGATGTAAATATTGGCCACCATGTAGCGGGTTGGGGGAAAAGTTCCGCAACGGTTTGTGGGGTTTCAAGCTGAGTACTCGAGTCCGTTTTGGCAAGCTGAATATTACAATGATAGTACTGTTGATAAAATTGCTGTAGGGTCGTATCAGGAAACTGGCTGGTGGCGACCAAGATACCGCAAATGTTGAGCAGTAAAGACATTAGCGCACCTCACTGCTTGCAGGAGCCAGGTATTCTATATGTTGTTCAATGTTGAGTTTAAGTACAGTGAGTGCCTGAAGATCTTGAATAAATAAGGGGTAGCTTTGATGTTCATCAAGTGTTGAATCGTGTATGACAATACTTTTAATTTCACTGAGTTCTTCATTAATAAAATGGTAAATTACACTATCTCGTTCATTAGACAGGATTGCCATAATTTTATTTTGCGTTTCTTTCCAGATATCCTCACCCAGCATTTCACGAATAAGTACAGTATTGTTGATATGGGTACTAATAATTTTATAATGATCTTTCTGCGTTAATTTTAAAAGCTTTCTGAGTTCAACCTGAAAATGCGTTAGCGCTGTTAATGGCAAAATATCATGTTGATAATTACGGTCATAGCTTTGGATTGCACGGAAACTTTTAAGGGCATTTTGAATATTATGACGGATTGCGCTGAGAAAAATTGGAGTAATTGGCAGAACAAACAATAACAAAAGTTGGCGTTCAATATAGGTTTGATTGGCCAAATCAAGAAAGAAATATACTGCAACGCCAATAAAGGTAATGAGCCCTAGCAGTAATGCCATGCCAACGTTGAGGAATGCGCCAGCGATTAAGAGTAAAAGTAGAAAAACCCAACTTCCACGATAACTTGCGGGTAACCACTCATACGCCACTATACCCATAAAGATTTGAGCTGAAATAATCCATAAGACGAGTGCAGGAGCTGGATTTTTTTGCATAATAATTTTATTTTAATAAATGTCTTTTATAACCAAGTTAGCATTATTTTACGGTTTTTACGACAGTTTTTCTGTTGTTGGCTTTGTAAAATAATTTTATAAACAGTTACATACAGTATAGTATGTATTTCTTTAGAACAAAAAACATCCAAGATAACAGTTTTTTTTATTTTATGTAATCTTCAGGAAGGAAGCTTAAATGCTTCAATTGCACGAAGACGGCTCATTTTTAAATCAACGATTGGCTGAGGATAGTTTATCGATAAGCCCTGATGCTTTGCATAAGGTTCATGGATTGTTTTGTGATCAAGCTGGGCCAGTTCTGGAACCCATTGACGAATATATTCACCTTCTGGATCAAATTTCTGTGATTGAGTGATAGGATTAAATACTCTGAAATAGGGTACAGCATCGGTTCCTGTGGAGGCACACCACTGCCATCCACCATTATTGGCAGCCAAATCCCCATCAATCAAATGCTGCATAAACCACTGTTCGCCTTTACGCCAGTCAATCAGCAAGTTTTTGCTTAAGAACATGGCACAGATCATACGAACACGATTATGCATCCAACCTGTTGCGAGCATTTGCCGCATGCCTGCATCAATAATTGGAATTCCAGTTTGGCCTTGTTGCCATTTTTTTAAAGCAATAGGATCATCCCGCCAGCGGATTTTTTTAGTGGCAGCTTGAAAGGGCAGATGTTTTGAAACCTGAGGGAAGTCAAACAGGACATGTTGATAAAACTCGCGCCAAAGTAATTCATCTAACCATGTTTGTTGGCCTTCAGACTGAATTTCAAAATGGCCATGCTGTTGCCGAAATAGCGCTTGTAGACATTGGCGAATGGAAATAATTCCGATATTTAAATAGGCTGAAAGCTGACTAGTTCCCGCTACAGCAGGAAAATCTCGTGCCGTTTTATAGCCAGCCAATTGTTTATCAATAAATTGATCGAGTAACATGAGTGCGTGTTGCTCGCCCACTTGCCATTCAGTATAGCGAGTGGTTGATATCTGTTGAATATAATTGCTATGCAGTTGCTGAAGATCACTCTGTTGAAAAAGCGAATCGTCCAGTGCTATAGGGTGTTGAGTCTGAGGTGCTGGGTAGCATTGTGGCAAACCATGCTGTAAACGTTGATAGCAGGTTTTCTTAAATGCACCAAAAACTTGATAGGGTTGATTAGATTGGTTGCGAATCGAAGCGACAGGAAATAGGGTTCGGTCATGGAAAAGTATCAATTCTTTTTGTTGCTGATTCAAAAATTTTTGTACAGACTGGTCCCGTTTTAATTCATTAACTGCTAGCTCGATGTTGGCATAAATATTATGGATAGGAATGCGTTGGGCAAGTTGCTTGAGAAAATCAGGGATGTCCTTCCAGAGTGGGATGATTTGCACTAATAAGGGAATATGCAAATGTTCAAGTTGCTGTTTTAAGGCTTGGAGTTGGCGTAGATAGAACTCAATTTTAATGGGTGCATCGTGATGTAACTGCCATTGTTCCGGTGAGAGGATCACCATTGCAATACAGGGGCCAGCTTGAGTCGCATGCCAAAGTGCAGCATGGTCATGAATTCTTAGGTCCTGACGGAACCAAATCAATTGATAAGCAGTAGACATCATTAAGCTATTTTAAGAAGAGAATATCTAGACCTTAAGCGATTTTTTAATTTTGTAAAAGTATTGGCAATAAAAAAGCAAAGCCGAAGCTTTGCTTTTCCATCTAATTCAAAAAGAATTAGTGGTGGTGACCACCTGCACCATGAACATGGCCGTGATCTAATTCTTCTTGAGAAGCATCACGGATTTCAACGATTTCAACTTCGAAAGTAAGATCTTGACCAGCAAGTGGGAAGTTCGCATCAACGATGATGTTGTCGCCTTCAATTGCTTTAACGGTTACGATTTGAACACCGTCATCAGTTTGAGCTTGGAACTGCATACCTGGTTGGATGTTGTCCACGCCTTGGAACATTTGAGCTGGAACTTCTTGAACTAAGTCTGGGTTATATTCGCCATAACCTTCAGCAGCTGGAACGTTTACAGTGAATTTTTCACCAACAGTTTTACCTGTAAGTGCATTTTCTAAACCAGGAATGATGTTGCCCGCGCCGTGCAAATATGCAAGTGGTTCACCTTGAGATTGGTCAAGTGTTTCACCCTCAGCGTTTGTTAAAGTGTAGTGGAATGAAACCACGTGGTTATTTGCAATAGCAGTCATGTTTTGAATCCATGTCATCAATAGTTTTAAACTGTAATATCATAAAGTGAAAAACAGATTTTGTTGACCATTTTCCACTTTTTGAAACGATTTAGTCAAATATTGAGACGAAATATCAAATTTCAACTCAATACAGTTTAATTTTTGGACGGACACGACGCGTTAAAAAATCTTTCATGGTGAGCATGCCTGCTTGAGTATAGCCATGAATATTGGCCTGATGCAGTCGATATAACGAGACGTACATGGTTTTGGCAATAAAACCTTGTACGCTTACATCACCCAGCAACTCTCCTACAGCTTGATTGTGGCTAAGTGACACTAGAGATCCTTTCTCGTTAAATGTGAACATTGGTTGAGGCGAGCCAGATAAACGTGCAGCCATTGCATCGACCAAAAAAGTGGCCTGCTGACTTGCTACTTGGGCACGTGGTCCTAATGGTGGCTGACGTGCATCAAGTTGACAGTTGGCACAGTCACCGAAAGCAAACACATTGGGATCAGAGTAGGTTTGTAAGGTTGCATAGACCATTAAGCGATTGATTTTGTCACGTTTAAAATCATGGAAGGATTCTAGGACTTTGGGTGCTTTTACACCGGCTGCCCATACTGTAATATCTGAGTGTAAGACACTGCCATTACTAAAATAGACATTTGATTCATCAACCTTTTGTACTTTATGTTGGGTCAGAATTTCAATCCCCATTTTCTTCAGTTGTTTGGCACTATGTGCAGCGGTTTTCTCTGTGAGGGCAGGCAAAATACGATCAGAAGCTTCAATCAGGGTAATTTTGACTTGTTTAGGGTCAATTTTCTTTAGACCATACCGATAGAAGTTTTTGGTGGTTTCAATCAGTTCTGCTGCCAGTTCAACCCCCGTTGCACCTGCACCTACGATTCCAATATTTAAGGCACGTTCATTTGGCTGACTTTGTGCTTCGATATAGAGATGGAACAAATCTTGTTGGAAGATATCGGCCTGTTGACGACTATCGAGAAAATGGCAATGTTCACGTACACCTTCTGTGCCGAAGTCATTGGATACGGAACCGACAGCAAGCACAAGTGTGTCGTAGTTTAGCGTCTGGATAAGAGGGGTATGTTCTTTGGAAAGCTGTGGAGGAGAAAGTGTAATTTGTTTTTTATCTTTATTAACATCAACGAGAGTACCAAGGACAAACTCAAAATGATGTTTTTCGGCATGGGCAAAATAATTGGTTTGTTCTTCGTGGGGATTGAGCGAGCCAGCTGCGATTTCGTGAAGGAGAGGTTTCCATATATGCGTGAGGTTTTGGTCGACTAGGGTAATTCGGGCTTTCTTACGTCTCCCAAAACGTTCACCTAGTTGTGTCGCAAGTTCTAAACCACCTGCGCCACCGCCTACAATCACGATATGATGTAAGGTTTTACTCATGATTAACCTAATTTTTTTGTGAAAGGATGGCTGGATTATGCCATCCTTTTTTCAAGATTGTATTGGTAATCTTGATAGAAAAAGTAGGTTTTTTTTAACCTTGATTTAAAGGGTAAACTTTTGGGTTTTTAGTGTCATTTGTTGAAAAAAAACTGAACAGATTAGAAAACCAGATCATGATTTTCTGGAAAATATTGGCTTCCTCAATCTGTACATCATTCTCGATTTGTAAGCTGCGGATCAACTGGTTGTTTTGATAAATTGATACGGTAGCCAAGTTCATAGCTTGTTTTAAAGGTGCAGTTAAGCGTTGTTCATTCAATTCAATATTAATGCGTGTATTGGTAGTTTCAAGAGGTTCAACCGTGGTGACTTGTTGATTGGCATCACTCAAATGAATGCGTTGAGTCAATAAATCAAAGGTATTTAAGTCAATTGGTGTTGTTTGACCATATAAAGAGGTTGTCACAATGGTCGGCTGCTGTGTTTCGACCTTAAATATTTTCAAGGTTGATTTAATCACGGGCAGTTCTGCAATCAATCTTTGCTTAGGAATAACTTCTTCATCACGGGTATAGGTATAAGCCAGGTTCATTAACTTGTGTGCAACCTCAGCACGTTTCACTGCGCTTGGTGTACCTAAAACAACAACGATAAGGCGACGCTTTTCAATTGGTGAATTCAAGGTCGGGCGTTCAGCGGTTAAGGCTAGGTTATAACCGGCTGCCTTGGTGAAGCCGGTCTTTAAACCATCTGCAGTTGGATCCATTTTCAAGGCAAGGTTGGTAGCATGGTGAAAATGCTGGTTATAGCTAAAGCTTGGCATTTTTGAATAATATAAGTATTCAGGAGTTTGCTTCACAATCGCTTTTGCCAACAAGCTGAGATCTGCCGCAGTTGAATAATGATCGGTCATGGTAATCCCAGCAGGGTTGCTGAAATGGGTATCTTTCATACCTAAGGCTTGTGCTTCCTGATTCATTCGCGCAACAAATTGTGGCACGCTGCCCGAGATTTTTTCAGCTAAAGTCACAGCTGCATCATTCGCAGACATCACGATCAGCCCTGCCAAAAGTTGATCAACCGAAATTTGTTCACCAGCTTTCAGATACATTTGTGATTCATCCCACATCACAGTACTCACAACTGGTGTTGCGGTTAGAACTTCTTCTTTACGTAATTTACCGGCTTCAATCTCTTTTAAGGCAATATAGGCCACCATCATTTTAGTAAGAGATGCAGGGGCTCGCTGAACATGGCTATTATGTTCTGCAATGATTTGCCCTGACTGGGCATCAATCACCGACCAAGCTTGAGCTTCAACTGTTTCAGGAGCAATGCTCAGTAAATTTGCATGTGCCAGATTTGCACAGATGAGACTCAACAATGTAAAGAGGGGGAGAAGAAATTTCACGTGAATACCTTGTATAGCCGATCCAGTGGCCTTAAATGTGAGAGGAGAATGCTATGACTTTTTTGTTGAAGAATCTAGGGGCTATTGACATTTTATATATGAATTGCGTTGTAGGCTAAAAATTCATCAGACGAGACATGAAACGCAGGGAATGGCTATTCCCTTGCCAAGTTTCATAACGAAGTATGAGGGTATTTTAGCCCCAACCCTTTGGGACAGGGGCATTTTTTGTCGCTACTACGTTATACCTTGTTCATTTAGAATGACTAAATTTCACAAGACATGCCTTGTATCGCCTAAAAAATCTCCACTGTCGCAACCATAGATAAAGTGACAATAGCCCCTAAACTTTTGCTGACAATTACGACATCTACGCATGACTTTGTAAAAAAATGCTAAGCTGTGCGAAATTGTTCCCATTTTCATGATTAGAAATTATGTTGCACTATCAAATTGAGTTCGACGATTATCGCCAACACCTGATTCATGTCACCTTACGCTTTCTTGCCAATCCAAACCAAGAATTGTGGTTGCCAACTTGGATTCCTGGCAGTTATTTGATTCGGGAGTTTTCCAAGCACATTGAATCAGTGAAGGCCTCTGATGAAGCAGGACGATTACTGAGTATTAAAAAAACCGAGAAAAACCGTTGGCGCTTATTCAATACCGATCATGAACTGATTACGGTTGAGTATGATGTCTATGCGTATGATCTGTCAGTACGCGGTGCCTATGTCGATCAAACTCGTTTGTACGTGAACCCTGCTTGTGTCTGTTTAGGATTAAAAGATCAAGAGCAATCGCCATGTGAGCTGGAAATTTTTCTACCAGATGAGTTAAAGCATTTTCAAATTGCGACTGGTTTGCCAAACAAAAGCTTGGTCAAAGGACGCTTTACTTTAAAATCAGACAATTACGACCAGTTGATTGATAGCCCATTTGAATTGGCTGATCAGACTCGCTTTAGTTTTCAAGCCCATGGCATTCCGCATGAGTTTGTGATTTCAGGAAAACACAGCACCAATTTGACCCGTTTACAAACGGATATTGAAAAGATCTGTCAAACTGAAATTCAGATGTTTGGTTCAGCACCCTTCCAGAACTATACCTTTATGACCATGGCGACAGGAAGTAGCTATGGTGGTCTGGAACATTGCAATAGCACCAGTTTAATTACGCCACGTGATGATCTCCCGAAGGCAGATGAAGCAGTAGAACCATCAAAAGATTACCAACGTTTCTTAGGGTTATGTAGTCATGAGTATTTTCATTCATGGTTGGTGAAGTTTATTCGTCCTGGAAACTTTAGCCATTACGATTTACATAAAGAAGCCTATACCAGCTTATTATGGATTTTTGAAGGTTTTACTTCTTATTATGATGATCTGGTTTTGTTGCGTAGTGGAGTGATTTCACAACAATCATATTTAGATTTATTAAAAGCACAAATTGATCGTTATCTGCAAAATCCTGGGCGTATGATTCAATCGGTTTCAGAGTCGAGCTTTGATGCGTGGATCAAATTCTATCGTCAAGATGAAAATTCGAATAATGCTGGAACCAGCTATTATAACAAAGGCAGTTTAGTGGCACTTTGTTTAGATTTAGGACTACGTTTACGTGGTTCAAACCTTGATGCTTTAATGCGTCGTTTATATGAAAACACCCAGAATGGAATTCAAGTCAATGATCGCACCATTTTTGAATTGTGTAGTGAACTGACAGGCGATAACTGGATTGAGCAGATCAATCATCTAATTAACACGACTGATGAATTACCACTTGATCAACTGTTCCCAGAGTTTGGTTTGAGCTACACCGTTAAAAGTGACAAGGCTTTACCGTTTGGCTTAAAAGTTGTAGATAAAGCTGAAGGGGTTGTAGTGCAACAGCTTCGTCGTGATAGTGCAGCAGCACAAGCGGGTTTATCTGCCAATGATGTGATTGTTGCGATTGATGGTATCAAGGCTTCGGAGAAGCTTTTAGCCAAGTACGCAAAACAACACGGCACATTTACGGTCTATGCATTCCGTCGTGATGAGCTTTTGCAATTTGAACTTCAAGCGGGTGAAAATGAATTGACCACGGTTGAATTAAACGTTGAAGATCAGCAAAAAGTTGATCGTTGGTTGAAGAGCTAAGACTTAGTAAAAAGGACGCGATAAGCGTCCTTTTTATTAGCTCCCACGATAAGTCGAATATCCGTAGGGGCTGAGCAGTAATGGAATGTGATAGTGCGGTAAGGTTCCATCAACTTCAAAAATAACTGGAACTTCAGGAAAAAAACTACTTTGCTTTTGCGCTTTATACCAGTCACCTGTTTTAAAAGTCACTTTATAAATACCCGACTTTAATTGTTGTTGCGTCGGATAAAGGGCAGTAATTCGGCCATTTTGATCAGTTTTGGCCTGATTGATCTCTATCCACTGATTTTTTTGTTGTGCTTCGAGAACAACGGTGACATCAGCAGCAGGTAGACCATTTTGCTGGTTGAGAACATGCACACTCAATGGGTTTGTTGCTGCGAATAAGCTGCTTGAAGCCGATAGTGCGGCGATGGTGAATAGATTTTTATACATAACAATATTCTACCTTTGTTGATCAATGTTTTCGTCTGTATTGCCGTCAGTTGTTGTGAGGGCAATACATGGGCATGGGATAAGAGTGCAAAAAACAATGCTAATCAGTGCTTTAAAATTTTAAAATGAATATCTTGCGCCTAAATAAAAGTCACTTGAATATAGGTGTGCTTTCATCTGTTCATCTTGAAGAGTGCGGGCATTCGTAAAGTTATTTAAACCACTCTCGGCTTTGCCTAAATCGACATAGCGATAACCCAAATCTAGATTTAAATTTTTAATGGCTGTGTAGGTTGTGCCTGCACCTAAGCTATAAACCAATTGTGTTTCGGTATTGGCAAGGTATTGACGTGATATATTGCCTTGCCAACCGGATGATTGTGTACGTGCTATTCCCAAGCCGAGATTGCCGTAAATCGCTACATTTCGGATTACTTCGAAATCACGATAAGCATTTAGCATTAAACGTTGTGTCTCAACTTTGTGATGATTGAAACTCGTGGGAAAATTGGTTGAGCCGCTAGTAAACTCAGCATCATTTTTAAAGGTGTATTCAGCTTCTGTACGCCAGCCATTGCCAAAATCATAGCCAAATCCAAGAGATGTATTGATTAAATCATCCTGATCGTTACCTGTTACAAATTGACCAATCCCTGGGCGTAAACTGGTTTGCATATTCTTCGCCTTTAGCTCCGCAGCAGTCACTTTTGCCGAGACAAAATAGCCCGTAAGATTGGTATCTTGGGCAGAGCTGAGTGATACGCTGGTAAGTAAAATAGAAGAAAAAGTAAGGCGAGTAATTAGGTTGTCCATATTCATTTTCCCAAAATCAAACAAGGCGACTGAGTAATAGAAAATCTTTATTTCCTCAGGACATGGTAAAAAGAAATGAATTTGATCATGATGACAATTGGATTACCGATTTGTAATCTTAGCGAGGGATAAACAAGGTTAAGATGTGGAATGCATATTCTAATTGTTGAAGATGAATTCAAAATCGCACAGTTTCTAGCGAAAGGATTACATGAGTCTGGTTATACCTGTGCCGTTGCAGCAGATGGCATAGAAGCATTGTCACGTTTGCAACAAGAAGTATTTGATTTATTGATTTTGGATGTGATGTTGCCACAATTGGACGGCTGGCAAGTTTTGCAAACGTTACGGACTTTTTCGAAAATACCAGTATTAATGCTGACGGCAAAAGATCATGTTCTGGATCGGGTGAAAGGATTAGAGTTTGGCGCAGATGACTATCTGGTTAAACCATTTTCATACGTAGAATTATTGGCACGAATTAAAAGTTTATTACGTCGTGTGCCAAAGGTCGAAAAAGAGGTTTATCAAATTGCTAACCTGAGTTTAAATCGCTTGAGTCGGGAAGTTCATCGAGCCGACACCAAGATTGATTTAACAGCCAAAGAGTTTGTGTTGTTACAACTGTTACTTCAACATCGTGGAGAAGTGTTAACACGAACGCAAATAGCCTCAATGGTTTGGAATATTAATTTTGATACGGATACTAATGTGGTGGACGTTGCAATACGTCGCCTAAGGGCAAAGATTGATGATCATTTTGCGCCCAAGTTGATATATACCGTGCGGGGCATGGGCTATAAGGTCGATTTAAAAGATGGACATAATGGGTAAATTGTCTTTGGCTTCGCGCCTGAGTCTGGCTTTTAGTCTGATTTCTTGTGTGGTTTTTATCAGTATTGGCGGGTTGTCTTACCAAAACTTCAAAGCAATAGTCTATACCCAACAAGATAAAGCCTTAGCTGCGCGAATTAGGCGGATGGACGTCTTTTTGACTGATGCTCATTCAGCCAATATTTTAGTAAAATATCCCAAGCTTTATGAAAATATGGTGGGGCATGAAGACAGTATATTTATCGTCAAAGATGCACAACATGATTTGATAAAGATCAATCCGCTGCAGGTCAGTATTCCAGCATTCAATTATTCAAATCAAATTCAGTATGCGAATAATACAACGGAATATCCAAGTACTCGTTTTGCTTTCCAAACAATTCAATATGGCCGCCAACAACAGTATTATTTAATTGCAGGTCAGCAATGGGCAGCAGTCAATACGATGCTCAAACAATATTTCTGGAAAATTGTATTTTATAGTGGTTTGGGCATTTTATTATCGAGTTTGTTGGGTTTTATGGTAGGACATTATCTGTTCCGTTCGATGCGGCATTTGATCGCTGAGACCAATAATATCAATGTTCAAAAGCTTAATTCACGTATCCATAAAATCAAACAACATTGAGGTTCAGCAACTCAGTCAGGCGATGAATGAAATGCTAGATAAGATTCAGCAGGATTATCAAAAACTATCGCAGTTTTCAGAAGATATTGCACATGAACTCAGAACTCCTCTGAATAATTTAATGGGGCAAACTCAAATCTTATTATCCCAGTCTCGTCCGGTCGAAGAGTTGGAAAATTTATTATATTCACATTTAGAAGAATATGAACGGCTGACCAAGATGATTGAAAGTATGTTGTTCATTGCCCGTTCGGAGCATGCAGAATACGGACTGGAAAAACAGGCGTTAAATGTAAAACAGCTAATCGAGACGATTGCGGATTATTTTGATTGCGTAATTGAAGAACGTCAAATGAGATTGGTGTTTGATCTGCCAGATGATTTGAGTATTGTGGCAAATGCAGCCTTAATGCAGAGAGCGATTGCGAATTTAATCAGTAATGCGGTATTGCATGGTAAAGAACAGGGGACTATTGCATTACAGGCCTATCAATCTGATCAACATGTGGGGATCATTGTGCAGACGGAAGGTGTTTTTATTGAGGAAAAACATTTACCACATCTATTTGACCGATTTTATCAAGTCGATCAGAGTCGGCATCAAAAAGCACGAACGGGAGGGCTAGGTTTAGCTATTGTGAAGTCAATTATGCAACAGCATGACGGTATAGCAGCCGTCGCAAATCACCATAACGGTATCGCATTTAAATTGATCCTACCACTAAAGAATTAACGAATTATTCATCTAAGTCTGTCAGAATAAGCCTGCTTATTTAGTGACTTATGTATTTGTTTGCTAAATGATCAATTCGGTGTGTAGCTTTAAGGCTGGTAGCGGTTTGTATTTGAAAAGACAAAACTTGACCGCATATATACATCGTACAATGCTACTATTATATCATTTTGTAGTATTTTTTATCGAAATGTCGTTATCACAGGATATTGCGTTGACTCGCATGTGATGAACGCTGATACTCTCAAGTTTGTTTCAGCAAATCGGTTCTAGGAACTGGGCCAAAAGCGCAGTTTTCCGTAACTCAATCCAACACAAGGGGCTATATATGGCTGGTGGAAAGTCAAAAATCATTTACACACTGACTGATGAGGCGCCGTTATTAGCGACTTATTCATTGCTACCGATCATTGAGACCTTTACCAAACCTGCTGGCATCGAGATTGTAAAAAGTGATATCTCTGTTGCAGCACGTGTACTCGCAGAATTTTCAGATTACCTTAAAGATGAGCAAAAGGTAAACAATAACCTTGCTGAGTTAGGTCGTCTTACCCAAGATCCAGATACAAACATTATTAAACTTCCAAACATCAGTGCTTCTGTTGCGCAGTTAGTGTCTTGTATCAAAGAGCTCCAGTCGAAGGGCTATGCAATTCCTGATTATCCAGAAAACCCAACAACTGAAGAAGAAAAAGAAATCAAGGCACGCTATGGTAAATGCCTTGGTTCGGCAGTGAATCCGGTATTGCGTGAGGGTAACTCTGATCGCCGTGCGCCAGCTGCTGTGAAAAATTATGCAAAAAAACACCCGCATTCAATGAGCGAGTGGAAACAATGGTCTCAAACTCACGTTTCTCACATGGACGAAGGCGACTTCTACCACGGTGAAAAATCTATGACTTTAGACCGTGCGCGTAATGTGAAAATGGAACTCATCACCAAGTCAGGTGAAACCATTGTGCTTAAGCCTAAAGTTGCGCTTCAAGACGGTGAAATCATTGACTCGATGTTTATGAGCAAAAAAGCCCTATGCGATTTCTACGAGAAAGAACTCGAAGACTGTCGTGAAGCAGGCATCCTGTTCTCATTGCACGTTAAAGCAACCATGATGAAAGTATCACACCCGATCGTTTTCGGTCACTGTGTGAAAATTTACTATAAAGATGCTTTCGAAAAACACGGTAAATTATTCGACGAACTCGGTATTAACGTGAACAACGGTATGGCGGGTCTTTATGAAAAGATCGAAACTTTACCGACTTCACTCCGTGAAGAAATTATCGAAGACTTACATGCTTGCCAAGAACACCGTCCTGCGCTTGCAATGGTTGATTCTGCAAAAGGCATTACCAACTTCCATTCACCAAATGACGTGATTGTCGATGCTTCTATGCCTGCAATGATCCGTGGTGGTGGTAAAATGTGGGGTGCTGACGGCAAACCTTATGATTGTAAAGCGGTCATGCCTGAGTCGACATTCGCACGTATTTACCAAGAAATGATCAATTTCTGTAAGTGGAATGGTAACTTCGACCCACGTACCATGGGTACTGTGCCAAACGTTGGTTTGATGGCGCAAAAAGCTGAAGAATACGGTTCACACGACAAGACTTTCGAAATTTCTGAGGCGGGTATTGCCAACATCACTGATCTAGATACTGGCGAAGTGTTAATGAGTCAGAATGTAGAAGAAGGCGATATCTGGCGTATGTGTCAGGTGAAAGATGCACCGATCCGTGACTGGGTGAAACTTGCAGTTACACGTGCACGTAACTCTGGCATGCCTGCAATCTTCTGGTTAGACCCGTACCGTCCACATGAAAATGAATTGATCAAGAAAGTTGAAAAATACTTGAAAGATCATGACACCGCAGGTCTTGATATCCAAATCATGTCACAAGTACGTGCAATGCGTTATACGCTTGAACGTGTTGCGCGTGGTTTAGATACCATTTCAGTAACGGGTAATATCTTACGGGATTACTTAACTGACTTGTTCCCGATCATGGAATTGGGTACTTCAGCAAAAATGTTGTCAATCGTGCCGTTAATGGCCGGTGGTGGCATGTACGAAACAGGTGCGGGTGGTTCAGCGCCGAAGCATGTTCAGCAGTTGGTTGAAGAAAACCACTTACGTTGGGATTCTCTCGGTGAGTTCCTTGCATTGGCAGTGTCTTTAGAAGAGCTTGGTATCAAAGAAGACAATAACCGTGCGAAATTGCTTGCCAAGACACTTGATCAAGCAACAGGCAAACTTCTTGATAACGACAAGTCTCCATCACGTCGTACAGGTGAATTAGATAACCGTGGCAGCCACTTCTACTTAGCATTGTACTGGGCTGAAGCATTAGCAGCTCAAGACGAAGATGCTGAGTTAAAAGCGAAATTTACGCCACTTGCAAAAGCATTGGCTGAAAATGAGCAGAAGATTGTGGCTGAGCTTGCGCAAGTACAAGGTCAAGCTGCTGATATCGGTGGTTACTACGCCATTGACCCTGCGAAAGTCAGTGCTGTAATGCGTCCAAGTTCTACATTGAATGCAGCACTTGAAACAGCTTAAGTTTTAAAATATTACTGACATTTTGTTGGTCGTGAAAAAAGCCGATGCGAAAGCATCGGCTTTTTATTAATATGAGTCGGATTTTTCGATTTTTGGGGTTTTAAAGTAAAAGATGGAACAAACTCGGGCTGATACGCATTCCTCTGTTTTTATGGCAGCTTTTTTATTGTTACATCTAGCTTATTATATCGTTTCGGAATCCACTTACAGTTTTATTGAAAATCATATTTATCAAAAGAAACAAGAATATGTTGAAGCAGATGAGAAAATAAGAGTTTATGTAGAAAAATATCAGGCTAAAAAAACGACATACTATTTTGAGCTTTACAATGATGGTTCTTATCTCGGAGATATTTTCTGTGGTGCTACTATGATTCATTTATGTCGGGAGTGGAGTGATTATCAGTATGGCTTTAAAGTCGAAAATTTAGCCTACGAAGCCCGAGTGAATGATTTAGGTGAGGTGAAGTCGGTTAGAGTTAAATATTTTGACTTAATTAATAATGATAAATATAAAATTATAAATAATAGGGAGTTTTTTTCTCCATCATTATCAACACTTGTTGGTAAATTAATGATCAGTCTTATTTTTGCTCTCTGCGTAAATCTTTCGATCTTGATTTATTGGTGTAAAATTCTTCGTGAAAGACAGTTAAATAAATATAAATATGATTACTTTATAATTTATGGTTGTCCCTTACTTATGTTGGGTTATTTCATAAAATGTATTTTTGATATTTATTCTTTTGTATTCTGAATCATCTGTTGTTTAGCGCATGTTTTAAAGCCCACGAAAGTGGGCTTTAAAACATCTAAATTCTAACGGCCATTACGGTTACGACCGCGCGGTGCTTTGGTGTTTGGACGGGTTGTGCCATTGGTCTTACGACGTGGTTTATCTGCTTCGTCAGTTTGCCAGATACGGGTTGTACCACCACCTGCTTTTTTCTTGCCTTTAAATGGTTTTTCACCTTTTTCTTCACGTGCTTTATCTTTGGCGCGAGAGAAATGCGGTTTATTATTCGATTTTTTCGCGAAAGAACGACCTTCATAAGGCTTATCGGCTGGAACATCTTTAAAATCTGGATAAAGCAAAGGTTCGATTTCCAGTTGTTCACCAGGCTGTAAACCTAGTTTAACCAGATCAATTGTACCAATTTGAGTACGAATCAGACGTAAAGTTGGGAAACCCACAGCAGCGGTCATACGACGCACTTGACGGTTACGGCCTTCACAGATTTGTAATTCGATCCAAGTCGTTGGAATATTGGCACGGTAACGCACAGGTGGATTACGTTCCCATAGCCATTCAGGTTGATCGACTTTACGGGCTTTGGCAGGTAAGGTCATCCCATCTGCAAGTTCAACACCCTTTTGCAGTTTTTCAATGGCTTCTTCTGTGACATCACCATCAACTTGAGCCAGATAAGTTTTATATTTCTTATTGTCTGGATGGGTGATGAATTGATTTAAACCACCATGATCCGTAAGAAACATTAAACCTTCAGAGTCTAAATCTAAACGTCCTGCAATACGAAGTTCAGGATCTTTGATAAAACTTGAAACTGTTAGATGTTTTTCATCTTCGCGAAACTGTGACAAAACGTCAAAAGGTTTGTTAAATACGACTACTTTCATATGAATATACTACTTTGGTTATGGGCGGCATCATAACAATAACGGTTTCTATTTAATGGGAAAATGTTGTTATTTCCCGTATAAATCTCAAAAAAACCAGTTTTGAACTAAACTGTTTCATGCAATAAAAAACGAAAGTATGCCAGAGAAGGCATAGACATAATCGCTAAAATACATGAGGGAGAACCTACAAAATGGGTTATCAGAAGATCGTGGTTCCTACGGATGGAGACAAAATCACAGTAAATGCAGATCTGTCACTAAATGTTCCAAATCGTCCGATCATTCCTTTTATTGAAGGTGATGGTATTGGTGTGGATATTACACCAGCAATGAAAGCAGTAGTAGATGCCGCTGTGCTAAAAGCTTACGGTGGCAAACGTTCTATCGAATGGATGGAAGTCTACTGCGGTGAGAAAGCAGACAAAATTTACGGCAACTATATGCCAGAAGAAACTTTTGATGCTTTACGCGAGTTTATTATATCAATAAAAGGGCCATTAACCACACCTGTTGGTGGTGGGATTCGTTCTTTAAATGTGGCATTACGCCAAGAACTTGATTTATATGTCTGTGTGCGGCCTGTTCGTTGGTTTAAAGGAGTACCTTCACCCGTGAAGCATCCTGAACTGACCGATATGGTGATCTTCCGTGAAAATTCGGAAGATATCTATGCTGGGATTGAATGGCCAGCAGATTCTCCCGAAGCGAAAAAAGTAATTAAATTTCTGCAAGAAGAAATGGGCGTCACCAAAATCCGTTTTCCTAAAGATTGTGGTATCGGGATTAAACCAGTGTCTAAAGAGGGGTCTCAGCGCCTAGTGCGTAAAGCGATTCAGTTTGCAATTGATAATGACAAGCCTTCGGTGACCTTGGTGCATAAAGGCAACATTATGAAATACACCGAAGGTGCATTTAAAGAATGGGGGTATGAACTGGCTATAGAACGTTTTGGTGGTCAGTTACTGGATGGTGGCCCGTGGGTAAAAATTAAAAATCCCAAAAATGGTAAAGACATCATTATTAAAGATGTCATTGCTGATGCGTTCTTGCAGCAAATTTTAATGCGCCCTGCAGACTACTCGGTGATTGCGACCCTGAACTTAAACGGGGACTATATTTCTGATGCACTGGCGGCAGAAGTGGGTGGAATTGGAATCGCACCGGGTGCCAATATTGGCGGCGCGATTGCCATGTATGAAGCCACTCATGGCACAGCACCCAAGTATGCGGGACAAGATAAAGTCAATCCGGGTTCGATTATCTTGTCTGCTGAAATGATGCTGCGTGACATGGGCTGGACGGAAGCAGCAGACTTCATCATTACTGGTATTTCTGGAGCGATTTCAGCCAAGACAGTGACCTATGATTTTGAGCGTCTCATGTCAAATGCAACTTTGTTGCGGTGTTCGCAATTTGCTCAAGCCATTATTGAATCAATGGATGACTAAAGAAAAGTCATCATGAGCAAAGGGCAGTCAAGTACTGCTCTTTTTTATTGATGTCACAAGGCATTTAAGTACAATAGTAGAGACAAGTTAAGTCAACCAATTATCAAGCTAAGCCACTATCAATATGTACAATCCTGTGTACATATTTGTGCCTTATTCTCAATTATTCGGATTATGTACACATGCCAATTACTGAAACATGGCTCAAAGCGAACCATAACAAACCCAGAGAAAAAGTCGAAGAAAAGACAGATAGGGATTCACGGAGTGCCAGAGTATCAGCAAAGGGAAGAATTACATTTCAGGTTAGATACAGATTTGACGGAAAGGCGGCTAGAATCGATTTAGGGACGTATCCATTAATTACACTTAAAGAGGCTAGGGAGAAGTCATTAGAGGTAAGATCGCAGATTGAGAGGGGTGTGGACCCGCGTATTGAGCGCAAATTAGAGCTAATCAGTTTTAATGAGTCTAATACTACTTTTAAAAATGTATTTGATGAGTGGCATGAAAAATATCTTTTTAAGAATAAGAAAAGTGCAAGTGAAATTTATAGAACATTTGAGATACATGTATTCAATAACTTTGGCTCACTCCCAGCGAACAGGATCACTGTCAGAAATTGGTTAAATTTTCTTGAGCCATTGGCAGAAGTAAAACCATCTATTGCAGAGCGAATACTTTCAAACTCTAAACAGATGTATAACTGGGCTATAAAACGTGAGATTTTTACTACAAACCCATTATTAAATATTGATGCTAAAGAGGATTTGAATATTGAGTATGTACCTAAAGACAGAGCGCTTTTAGATGAAGAAATTGCATCCGTATGGAAGGGGTTAATGCGGAGCCGAATGTATATCCGCAATCGAATTTTTGTGCAGCTTTGTTTGATTTATGGTTGTCGTTCTGGTGAGCTTCGTATAGCTGAAAAATCACACTTAGATCGTGATCAAATGATTTGGATTATCCCACCAGAGAATCACAAAAATGGGGTAAAAACAAAGAAGCCTTTAATCAGGCCACTAATACCAGAAACCCTTCAATTATTTGATATAGCAGCCACACTAAACGACTCAAATTATTTTTTTGTCACTAGTCAAAATAAAACCCAGCCGGTTAGCAGAGGGGCTTTACTTAGCTTGCCTTATGATTTGACAGAATACTTGTATAGAGAAGAAAAAGTATCATTAGATCACTGGTCGCTGCATGATTTACGTAGAACCTTTAGAACAAATATGTCGACCATCACAGAGCCCCACATAGCAGAAATCATGCTTGGCCACGTTCTGCCGAAGATTTGGAGAACATACGACAAGCATGATTATCTTGAAGAACAACGGGAGGCTTTAACAAAGTGGGTGGAAAGGCTACGGCAAATTGTTATGCCGTACCCTCTGTTGTAGATTGCGATTCTTCCCATTTTACTAGGTCTGTAATCTTCCATAGATTTGGACCTCCTTTATAGCTCATAAAAGGGGCGGGAAAATTTCGGGTTTCCTGCCATCGGCACAGGGTTCGGCCGCTTATGTTGCCATAGCGTTTACGTACATCAATAGTTCTTAAAAATGCTTCTGACATCTTCACTCCTCCGTATCCGCTTTTTCTTTTTTCATAAACCCAATCCAATGTGTATTTGCTCTCTTTCCACTTGGATGCCCAAACCATGGCTTTTGATCAGTTAGGGCTAGAATTTCACTTACTTTGATTTGTGTTTCATTCCATTTGAAAATTAACATTCCGTTAGGTTTGAGCACTCGGAAGCACTCAGAAAAACCTTTGGCCAAATCTTCTTTCCAACTTTGGCCAAGCTTCCCATATTTGAGTGCGAGCCAACTTTGATCCCCTGCATGTATTAAGTGAGGTGGGTCAAACACCACAGCATGGAAAGACTCATCATCAAAGGGCATGTCTCTAAAATCCATTTCAATATCTGGACTAATTTCAAGAGAACGCCCATCACACAAAATATGTGACTCTTTTCGAATATCTCCAAAAGTCACACCCGGATTGCTTCTATCAAAGTGAAACATTCTTGAACCGCAACATGGGTCTAAAACTTTAGTATTCATTTCCGCCCCTTGCTGCTTCTACCATTGCTTTTTCTAAAAGAGGTTTGTGCTCAAATAATTCTTTAAACCCATCGTTTGAAACATAAGCAGCATTAATATCTTCATTCATCCACTTCATCGCGACCCGTAATGACTCAACTGGCACCACCACGCAGCCTTCAAGCAATTTCCTTGAGTGGTTGATAGCTTTCTTCCACATTGCCCAGCCAGTATTTACACGATGAAAAGCGTCATCTGCATCACGATCAAAGGCTGAATCATCATAATCCTCAGAATGAAATGAACTTTCTCCATTTTTTAAAACATAATTACCTTGATCCATGTCGAACTTTAAAAAATCAAAGTGATTAGGAAGCCAATAATGTTGTTCAAATGCTGGCAATTGTTCTTTCCAAAACGCTTGTTTATCTGCCAGTGTTGGTTTTTCAATATTCATGCTGCCACCTTCGCTTTAATTCGCTCTTGATATAGTTTTGAGTAGTACTCTTGAGCGTGCGGAATCTTGTCTTTGATCTTCTGGATAACCGATTCGTCACGCTCGATGACCACAGTCGTTTTGCGCTCTCGAATAGATCCAGACAAGATGGTTGTCTACGATGTAGAACCTATTTTAAGACGTGCTAATGGGCACCACATTATGATGCTTGGTGATAGGCAGATTGTAGGAATGACCTGTCGATCAGATCCAAGTTCCGGTAAAACAAAATCTGATACTTCAGCAGTTGAATTAGTTCTGCATGATGACATTGGCAATAAGTACTGGCATCGATCTATTGAATTAACTGGACCAGTAGTTGAAACCGATGATGATGGGAATATCAATGGCGGGCAAGTTTGGCAGTTAGTTGACCTTATAGAAAAATATAATGTGCCACGCGTAACAATTGAAACTAATGGTATTGGGAATTTCTTTCCTGCATCTCTAAAAGGTGCACTAAAGAAACGTCATATTCGATGTGGCATTAGTGAGCAACATTCTTCACAATCTAAAAACAAGCGCATTTTAGAGGGCCTAGAAGGGCCTTTAATTTCTGGAATGCTATGGGTGCATACATCAGTGGTTGATACAAATGAGGGTGAAAATACATCTAAACAATTTAAGCAAATGCGAATGTTTAACCCTGAAATCACAGATCAGGAAGATGACCATTTAGATGCATTGGCAGGAGCGATCACTGATCAGCCTGAACGAGTAGGTAAAATACACAGCAAAGAAGAATACAAAGAATCGCCTAATTGGAGGACAAACGGTGGTGTGCATGAAGCCACTTTGGACTTTGAATATTAGGGTGGATATATGGCAGTACCTGAACAGATTCCGTATAAAGAATATACAGCTAATGGGGTTACTACGGTATTTCCATTGACATTTGAATGTGATGATCAAGATCACCTGATTGTAAAGATAGATGAAATCGAACCAAATGTCGGGGATTGGTCATTATTTGATGGGGACATTGTCTTCCGTATTGCCCCCAAAAATGGGACAGTAATATCTGTTCAGCGCAATACACCACTGGAACGTAGTGTTGACTATCAGCTTTATAACAATTCATTTCACCCAAAACCTGTAAACAAAGACTTTGACCGGATTTGGTGGAAGCTTCAAGAATTAGTTTTTCAAATTGCTTTATTGTGGTCAACTTTTAACAGCAAAATAGCTGCTCTTTGGATTGCTTTAAATAAAGAAATAAATAACCGTATCCAAGGTGATCTCGATATTCGAGCGTGGGTTCAGGTTCTTTTAAATAATATTGCAAGTGATGGAATTCTAAATACACTTGCAGTAACAACAGTGGATTCAGTAGCTGATTTGCGGAACTTGGTGAAATGGAATGGACGCACGGTTTATGTAAAAGGCTACTATGCCCCGACAAACCTTGGATTTGGGCCGATAAATTAAACAAGAAACAATTGGTGGCTTTTCAAGCTTCTGCACGTGGCGGGATTCTGGACTGTGTGATTGAATCTGAACAGCGTATTGAAATTTCAGGTTATGCAAAATTATATATGCAAGCTGAATTGCTAATCTGATTTTTAGCTTAAATTGTGCAAAAACAAAGATAAAAGCTGTTTAAATAAACAGCTTTTTTCAAAACATAACTATTAAAAATGCGAATCGTTCTCTACTATAGCTTGACGTTTTTATTTAAATCACCAAAATTACTTGGATAAATTATGTTAATGCGGTTTAAGCAGCTTACTCTCTCTCTTTGTTTGATCGGGTTGAGTGCGACGTCTTGGTCTCAGACAGTACTCGTAAAAAGTGAAAAAAATATCGAAGAATATAAATTAGATAATGGTTTTCGTGTAATTCTTGCGCCAAATGATAAAGAAAACAAAGTCTATGTAAATACGGTTTATTTTACGGGTTCACTGAATGACCCGAAGGGTAAAGGCGGTCTGGCACATCTATTGGAACATCTGGCTTTTAAAGGCACGCAGAATGTGAAAGGCGATGAGTTCCAGCGTCGCCTGGATCAATTTACCCTGATGACCAATGCCAGCACCGATTACTACTCGACTAAATATTTAAATATTGTTCGTCCTGAAAAGAATGCATTGAATGAAATTCTGTACCTCGAATCTGAGCGTATGGACAAATTGGTACTGCAAGAAAAATTTGTGCCTTCTGAAATTGAGATCGTCAAACGTGAACGTGAAATCCGTATGGATCAACCTTTTGCGGTATTGATGGATCAAATGTGGAAAGCCGCTTATGGCAACCAATATTTGGGTCGTTTGCCGATTGGTGATCTACCCGAGTTAAAGTCCATTCAGCTGAATGAATTGAATCAGTTTTATAAAACTTGGTATGCGCCGAATAATGCGGTGATGGTGATTTCAGGTAAATTTGATAAGACCGAAGTCTTAAATAAAGTTGACCAATATTTTAGTCCAATACCAGCACGTGCTGTGCCTGCCCAGGTACAAGTGCCTGTTCTGGATTCAAGCAAAATTGAACAGCGCCAATTTACCGTGCAAAAGGGCAGTGATTTAGCCAAATTCCACATCTATATGAATGGTAAAAATACCAAGCTGCAGCCTGCGTTAGCATTGGCACCGGCACTCTATACCATGCAACCTAGTGGTATCCTGTATAAAAGTATGGTGGAGACGGGGATTAGTACTGCAGTGCAGTCAACCACATGGTTAGATCAAGATTTTAATTTGGTGTTTATGGGCGCAATTTATGCACCGAATCATGATGCCAAAAAAGTTAATGACGCGCTCACGGCGGGTGTAGAAAATAGCCATGAATTTAGTGAGGCCGAGTTACAACGGATTAAAAATATCACACAAAATGATGCGGATACCATTATGAATGATGCGGTGGCATTAGGCTCACGTCTGAGTGATTATGCCGTTTCATCTCATGGTCAGTGGGATCAGTACTTTAAAGATTTACAATCAGTTAAAGATTTAAAATTAAAAGATGCCAATCAAAGTTTAAAAGAGTTTTTAGTGTCATCACATCGTATTTCAGGTGATATTTTACCAACACCTGAAGATCAGAAGAAGGCGATGACGTTAAAAGCCGATAATCAGCCAAAAACGCTAGATCAAAGTGCAGAAAAACCTGAACCATTAAAGGATGTCAGTGTTTATCAGCAGGAAGTCAGCCAGTTTATGACGCAGTCTGCTCAACAATTGCAAAAGAATGAGCAGAAAATTCAGCGTGGCGAGTTAAAGAATGGTATTCGCTACGCGCTATTCCCAACGCCTACACGTGATGATAAAACCTATGCCACCATTAGTTTAGATTTTGGTGATGAAAAAACATTATTTGGCAAAGGTGTGACCTTAGATTTAACCAGTTATTTGATGTTACGTGGATCTGAAAAGCATACTTTGCAAGAAATTACGGATAAAGCCATTGCTGCAAGTGGTGGGGCATCGGTCAGTTCGAATGGCAATGGTTTTACCATTGTGATTCAGGCGAAGAAAGACAAGTTTGAAGATTTCTTCAACTTTATTGTGGATGTGGTTAAACAACCAAAATTCTCGCAAACTGAGTTTGATTTGGCAAAAAATCAGAGCTTATCGGTACTGGATCGTCCATATACAGAACCTGCGGTTGTGTCATCGATGACTTTATCTAAAATTCTGGAAATCTATAAACCAGGAGATATCCGTTATCACTTTGAACCAGAACTTGCGAAAAAGCAGATCAGTGAAGTCACTCAGCCACAAATTAAACAGTTCTATGAGCAATTCTTTGTGACGGATCATGCCCAAATCGCTGTGACAGGTGATTTTGATGCTAAGAAAATGCAGAAGACCTTACAAAAGGCCTTTGGTTCTTGGAAAGCAAAGCAGCCGTTCACGAAAGTGACAGGTCAATATACGGTGTATAAAGCGCAGAAAGTACATGCTTTATCGGAACAGCGTGAATTTGGTAGTTATCAAAGTGTACTGGCGTTGCCTGTTGGTTCATACCATAAAGATGCACCAGCTTTGATTATCCTGAGTCATATCTTGGGGAACTCGCAACTCTCATCGCGTTTGGCACAAGAGTTACGTGAGAAGAACGCCTTGGTATATGGCTTTGGTAGTGGCCTAGATCTTGATCCAGATATTGATGATGGTACGTTGAGTATCACTGCAAATTATACTTCTGGTCGTTCTGAGCAAGTTTCGCAATCGGTACATAAGGTATTGAATGAGTTACTGAGCAAAGGCGTGACTGAGCAGGAAGTGGAAGCAGCCAAAGCCGATATCATGAAAAAACGGGTGACCGCTTTAGAGGACGAGCGCAATATTCATGGCATGCTCACGGGGCAGTTAGAGCGTAACAAGACTTTGTTGGATCGTGCTGAGCGAGATCAAGAACTTGCGAAACTGAGCAAAGAAGATGTCAATGCGGTAATCAAGAAATACATCAAACTTGATCAGTTTGTCGAAGTCATGGCTGACCAATACGGGCAAGCACAAGATCTGAAATAAATCATAAAAATAAAGCCACCAAATCGGTGGCTTTATTTTTAGCAGAAATGTTTAATGATCATGTTTATGCGCATGAAAATCTTCATTCTTACGGAAGCGTAAGTAGTTTTCAAACTGTTCACAGTATTCGTCAAAGTTGTCTTCCAGCATCATTTGGAATTGTTGCAGTAGATAAGACATTACTTGCTCTTTGGCATCACGCATTTCTTCGCCGTCTTTAAAGTTATTGGCTGCAACCCAGGTATTAAAACGGGCAGTGGCGAATAACATGGCTGCACTGACTTGACCACGTAATTCTTCTGGTTTAGCTTGCTGACCTTTGGGTGGTCGGCAGAAATCATTGGCAAGCTTAATGAACTCATCTGCACGCTCAAAAAAGACTGCATTTAAAGCTTCTTCTTCCGTCACATCAGTGGCGTTAATTTTTTGAGACATGGTTTTTCCCAGCGACAAGTTAAGACACATTATTATAGACAAAGCCTTGTCGAAACTAAACCTTTGCCTTAACCTAAAATAGCCTAAGCAATTAGAATAACCACTATGCAAGATGCAATCGCGATTCAAAGCTTAAAAACGGATATTGCTTTATTACGCCAGCATATTTATCCACCCCAATATTTAGAGCATGTCGAAGGCTTGCCGATTTATTATGGGCTGAAAGAGGATGTAGATGAGTATTATCGGCAGTGGCAACCGCTGATTGAAAGAGCACAACAGTTATGTCAGCCTTTTATGGAAGACGAAATTGTGGATGCGATTCACTTACCCAGTCACTTAAATCTGCCGCTTTTTTTCTTTCAGGTGGATCGGATTCGGATCAATAAAACCCGTGCCAAAGAGTCTAAAACTTTTCGCGGTGTGGCGGCTTTGTTAGAAAAATGTGGCCAGTTTGAGACCGATCAGATTTTTGCGATGCAGGAATGGTTGGGCAGTGACGATACTGCGGCCTTAGTTGCACATCGTGAATTTATTGATTTACGTACCTATGTATTTCAGCATGGGCAAAGTGACTATACCCGTACTCGGTTTTATATGAATGGCGTGATTTTAAGTGTAGAGCCGCATTTTAAATTGGTGGATGCACGGGACAAGCCACGTAAGCAGCGTAATGATAGTTATAGTGATCCGATTGCTGA
The DNA here is from genome assembly GCF_000876115.1 of Acinetobacter sp. NBRC 110496. Classification (NCBI taxonomy): domain Bacteria; kingdom Pseudomonadati; phylum Pseudomonadota; class Gammaproteobacteria; order Moraxellales; family Moraxellaceae; genus Acinetobacter; species Acinetobacter sp. NBRC 110496. The sequence continues at coordinate 2,314 of NZ_BBTF01000020.1, read as the reverse complement.
TAATGGTACGTGGAAGATTTTTGGGAAATATCGGTAAATGATTTAAGCTTAATATGGAGATATTATCTGCCTGCTAAAGAACTAATTTTCATTTTCCGTTAAGGTGAGTAAGACCTCAAAAATTATGAATAACCGAATACCTTTTGTATAGGTGGTGCCTTACTTTTGACTGGGCAAAAGTAACAAAACCCCTCTGTTAAGCTGATGGCACATCCTTGATGCCACAGCTTAACGGCGGCATCCATGCCGCCAGCACGATAACAGAGTGAGGTGATTTTCCCTTGTGCAGCAATCAATCCTCATCCCAAAAAATATCTTTAGCAGATAAACCCTGTAGCTTTTTATTCGCTTTCTTGGCCACATGTGGTTGTTGTGCCTTGACCCAACCTAAAGCAAATAAAAATTGTGGATGCTTCACAGCCTGTTGTTCAAAGATCTGTTCGGCGACAAAGAGATCATTATAAAAACCTAAATACTCCTGAATCGGCTGCAACTTATTTAAGAATTGTTGAACTTGTTTTTCAGGATAAATCCCTGCAATAAAGTCGATGCAATAACGCAATTGTTTAACGCGTTTACGGGTACGGTGTTGTTGCTCGACTTCTAGCTTCGAAAATTGAGAGGTATCTTTAAGAATTTTTTGATACAACTTGGTTAAGCTTTTAGCTGCTTGTTTAGACAGTTTAGATTTAGACTCATGCTCACTATAGGTGAAGCTGAGTAATGCTAAAAATAGCTGTGTGGTTTTAGTGTGGCTTAATAATTGAAAAACACCACTGTCAACATTTTCAGGGAATGGGAAGTCAAAATCACAGACTTTTTTTACTAAAGGAATAACAGAATCTTGAATCGCATCATTATCGCGTGATTGACCTAATGCTCTAAAAATATCAGCCAATTGGCTTTCCCAACTAGGATCAATTTGCGCAGACCAGTTCGAAAAATGTTTTAAAGCAGAACGTAAACGACGTAAACCAACACGAGCTTGGTGAATATGATCTGCTTCGGCTACACCATCGGCAATTGCGGCTGCATTAGGTAAGATATGATTAAGCGTATTTTCGATAATCAGTTTGATTGCTTGTTCAGCACTGACATTTTTCTGTAGGCTGAGTGATTTCGCTTTGCTGGCAGGGGATACCGTTTTGCCCATAGCCAATAAATTGCCACGTTCAGCTTTACTGCGCACATCGAGCCAGAGTTGATATTTATCTACCCAGGTTTTAGCAAAATCAATCAGAGACTGTGCTGAGCCTTGTTTTAATTCAAATTCAACTTCGCAGATTTTAGCTTGATTAGTTGGAGTTCGGATTTCGCCATCATCCAAGCAGACTTCAATTTGAGTCCCTTCAAACTCGAACACATGAAATGTACGCTGTACGTCAGTTTGAAATTGCAACTGTAGTTCAGCAGGTTCTTCACCTAACACATCGCGAAGTACGTTTTGGACCGTTTGATTATGTTGATATAAAGATAAATCCAGTTCAGGTTCTTCTGTACATTTGCCTAAATAAATATCTTCTTCGATGCGTTGTAAATGGTTTTTACTGGCAGCTTTAAAGGTTTGCACCCAATGTTCACCTTCCTGACGCAAACGAATAGCCACATAATTTTTTGCCAGTAAACGGTCAGCAGTGTCATAGTATTTGGCTTGTAGCTGAATTTTTTGTGCTTTTTGTTTGCTTAAAAGCTGCAACACACTTTTTTTCTTAGATTCAGGGAGTTGAAATTTTAGCTCTATTTCCATGATGTTATGACTCCTGACCACCGAGAATGATAAATATAAAAATAGTATAACTTGTTGATCTCAAAAATCATTGTAAAGTTGTTTTAAGCAGGGAAAGGATGGCACGCAATGACTTTATTTTGTACAGAAAATGCATTAACGTGTGGAGAGTCTTGCACGATTAGGATGATCTTAAAATGAATGCACCAGCGAATATTACCCAGCCAGTGGAATTTTCATTACCCATTAAAAACTATGACGAATTTTATCATTTTTATTTAACCGAACACCGCAATATCGCCAGTCGCCGTTTACATGCAGCAGGCAGTTCGATTGGTTTATATTTCTTTAGTCAAGCCATCCGTAAACGTCAGGCAAAATATGCGGTATATGGTTTAGTATCAGGCTATGCCTGTGCTTGGGTTGGGCACTTCTTCTTTGAACATAATAAGCCTGCCAGCTTTAAACAACCGCTGTATAGCTTTATTTCGGATTGGCGCATGTTGTCTGATGTTGCACGTGGTCGTTTAAGTCTGATTGATCGTAAGTTTGATAAAATTGAGTCGTAAATCAACGTATATTTAAAAA